>JAFVAS010000097.1 GCA_017480395.1 Oscillospiraceae bacterium
AACTGCCCCGCCATGGCCCGCACCATCAGATCCCGGGAGCGGTTGGAGCCCTCCCCTCGGGGGGTGAGCATCAGCTCCGCCACGGCGGCGCAGGTCTGGGCCCGCTCGTCGGGCGTCAGCTCCGGCAGCAGCCCCTCAAGGTCGGCCAGCAGGCCGGTGACCCGCTTGTGGAACTGCTCGCACAGCAGCTCGTCGGCGGAGCCGCCGCTGCCCAGCACGAACTTGCGCAGGCCGTTGAACATGGTCTTGGTGCCGCCCCGGGCCAGCTCCCGGCTCTCGCTCTCAAACTCGGCATAGGCGGAGGACATGGCCTCCAAAATCTGCTCCGCGCCCACGCGCACCGCCCCTTTCCTCTGGTGTGTCGGCTGTGTTTGCTCCATTATACGTCGGCACCGGGGGCTTGTCAACGCCGCCCGGCCCGGCCTCATCCCCATTTTGCCATAAACCGGGGCCGTCTTTCCCTGTATTTTCATGCACTTTTTCGGGCCGTATCGGGGAAGTTTCCCTTGCACATTTCGGGAGAATCGTTTATACTTTTTTTAGTTAAAAAATTAACAAACTGAGCATTCAGCAAAGATTGCAACGGAGGTAGAGAACCATGTCCTATATTCAGGTCACTTCCCAGGATCATATCGCAACCCTGGTCATCGACCGGCCCAAGGCCCTCAACGCCCTGAACAGCGAGGTGCTGGCCGAGCTGGAGAGCGCCATCGACGCCCTGGATCTCGGCGACGTGCGGGTGCTGGTCATCACCGGCGCGGGGGACAAGAGCTTTGTCGCCGGGGCCGACATCGGCGAGATGAGCACCCTCACCCGCGCCGAGGGCGAGGCCTTCGGCAAGAAGGGCAACGACGTCTTCCGCAAGATCGAGACCCTGCCCATCCCCGTCATCGCGGCGGTCAACGGCTTTGCCCTGGGCGGCGGCAACGAGCTGGCCATGAGCTGCGACATCCGCATCTGCTCCGATAACGCCGTCTTCGGTCAGACCGAGACCGGCCTGGGCATCACCCCCGGCTTCGGCGGCACCCAGCGGCTGGCTCGCCTGGTCTCCCCCGGCATGGCCAAGCAGCTGCTCTACACCGCCAAGAACATCAAGGCCGACGAGGCCCTGCGCATCGGCCTGGTCAACGCCGTCTATCCCCAGGCGGAGCTGCTGCCCGCCGCCCTGAAGCTGGCCGCCCAGATCGCCGCCAACGCCCCCATCGCCGTGCGCGCCAGCAAGCGGGCCGTCAACGTCGGCCTGGAGCAGCCCATGGACGAGGCCATCGTCACCGAGGAGAAGCTCTTCGGCTCCTGCTTCGAGACCGAGGATCAGAGGGCCGGCATGGCCAACTTCCTGGAGAAGGACAAGAGCAAGAAGCTCAAGGTCGTCCCCTACCAGGGCAGGTAATCCGTAAACCCAACATTCATTATAAAATCGATTAACAGGAGGAACACCACTATGTCTATCGAGAAAGTTGCAGTCATCGGCGCCGGTCAGATGGGCCGCGGCATCGCCCAGGTCTTCGCCACCGCCGGAAAGAGCGTCCTGGTCGTCGATATCAACGACGCCATCATCTCCGCCTCCGAGGCCGCCCTGGACAAGGGCTTTGCCAAGATGGTCGCCCGGGGCAAGATGACCGAGGAGACCGTCGCCGACCTGAAGAGCCGCCTCTCCTTCGTCGCCGCCACCGAGTATGAGGGCATCCTCTCCGACGTGGATCTGGTCGTCGAGGCCGCCGTGGAGCGGGTCGATCTGAAGAAGAGCATCTTCAAGAAGCTGGACGACGCCACCAAGCCCGAGGCCATCCTGGCCACCAACACCTCCTCCATCTCCATCACCGAGATCGCCTCCGCCGTTCAGAGCAAGGATAAGGTCATCGGCATGCACTTCTTCAACCCCCCCGTGGCCATGAAGCTGATCGAGGTCATCCGCGGCGGCAACACCTCCGACGAGACCTATGACACCATCTTCGCCCTCTCCCAGGAGATCGGCAAGACCCCCGTCACCGTGGCCGAGGCCCCCGGCTTCGTCTGCAACCGCCTGCTGATCCCCATGATCAACGAGGCCGTCGAGCTGGTCTACACCGGCGTCGCCTCCCCCGAGGACATCGACACCGCCATGAAGCTGGGCTGCAACCACCCCATGGGCCCGCTGACCCTGGGCGACTTCATCGGCCTGGACACCTGCCTGGCCATCATGGAGACCATCTATGCCGAGACCGGCGACTCCAAGTATCGTCCCTCCCTGCTGCTGCGCAAGATGGTGCGCGCCGGCAAGCTGGGCAACAAGACCGGCGAGGGCTTCTTCAAGCACTGAGCATCAACCACCGACATTCCGAGGCCCCCGCGACCTCGGAATGTCTTGTCCCGCTTTTGAAGGGACTTTTGAAAACCATTTCGTATTTTCTTGCGGAAGAGAAATTCTGCTCCGCTCCGCAGTAAAATAAAAAATACCAGGAGGAATTCTATATGGATTTTAAGCTGTCTAAAGAAGAGCTCCTCGTCCAGCAGATGTATCGCGAGTTTGCTGAGAACGAGGTCAAGCCTCTGGCCCAGGAAGTGGACGAGGAGGAGCGCTTCCCCGCCGAGACCGTCAAGAAGATGGCCAAGCTGGGCATGCTGGGTATCTATTTCCCCAAGGAGTATGGCGGCCAGGGGGCCAGCTATCTCTCCTACGTCATGGCCGTCGAGGAGCTGAGCAAGGTCTGCGGCACCACCGGCGTCATCGTCTCCGCCCACACCAGCCTGTGCGCCAACCCCATCTATGACTTCGGCACCGAGGCCCAGAAGAAGAAGTATCTGCCCAAGCTGTGCTCCGGCGAGTGGCTGGGTGCCTTCGGCCTGACCGAGCCCGGCGCGGGCACCGACGCCGGCGGCGTCAAGACCATGGCCGTGCTGGACGAGTCCGGCAAGAACTACATCCTCAACGGCTCCAAGATCTTCATCACCAACGCCGGTTACGCCGACGTGTTCATCATCATCGCCATGACCGACAAGACCCGCGGCCAGCGGGGCCTGACCGCCTTCATCGTGGAGCGCACCTTCCCCGGCTTCTCCGTGGGCGCCCATGAGAAGAAGATGGGCATCAAGGGCTCCTCCACCTGCGAGCTGATCATGGAGAACTGCATCGTGCCCAAGGAGAACATGCTGGGCAAGGAGAACCGCGGCTTCAACCTGGCCATGGCCACCCTGAACGGCGGCCGCATCGGCATCGCCGCCCAGGCCCTGGGCCTGGCCGAGGGTGCCATCGACGAGACCGTCAAGTACACCAAGGAGCGCAAGCAGTTCGGCAGGAGCATCTTCAAGCAGCAGAACACCCAGTTCCAGCTGGCCGATCTGGTGGCCCGCACCGACGCGGCCAAGCTGCTGGTCTATCAGGCTGCCCTGACCAAGCAGGCCGGCGAGAACTACGCCGTCGCCGCCGCCAAGGCCAAGCTCTTCGCCGCCGAGACCGCCATGGCCGTCACCACCAAGGCCGTCCAGGTCTTCGGCGGTTACGGCTACACCCGCGACTATCCCGTGGAGCGCATGATGCGCGACGCCAAGATCACCGAGATCTACGAGGGCACCAGCGAGGTCCAGCGCATGGTCATCGCCGGTTCTCTGTAAGACAGGAGGTTACGTTCAGATATGAAAATCGTTGTTTGCATGAAGCAGGTGCCGGACACCACCGAGGTCAAGATCGACCCTGTTACCAATACCCTGATCCGTGACGGCGTCCCCGCCATCATCAACCCCGACGACAAGTGCGGCATCGAGGCCGCCCTCCAGATCAAGGAGCAGATCCCCGGCACCACCGTCACCGTCATCACCATGGGCATCCCCTCCGCCGAGATCGCCCTGCGGGAGGCCCTGGCCATGGGCTGCGACGAGGCCGTGCTGCTGACCGACCGCAAGCTGGGCGGCGCCGACACCTGGGCCACCTCCTCCGCCATCGCCGGTGCCGTGCAGAAGCTGGGCGCCGACCTGGTGGTCTGCGGCCGCCAGGCCATCGACGGCGACACCGCCCAGGTGGGCGTGCAGATCGCCATCCACATGGGCATCCCCGTCACCACCTATGTGGAGAAGCTGGTGGAGGTCACCGAGTCCTCCATCACCGTGCAGCGCCAGTATGAGGATCGCTATCAGACCATCCGCATGCAGTATCCCTGCCTGATCACCGCCATCGGCGACCTGAACCAGCCCCGCTACATGTCCGTCGGCGGCTGCTTCGACGCCTATCAGAAGGAGATCAAGATCATGACCTATGCCGACATCGCCGACGTCGTTGACGAGGGCAACATCGGTCTGGCTGGTTCTCCCACCTACGTTGCCGTCTCCACCACCAAGGAGGCCAAGGGCGCCGGCGAGGTCCTGAAGGATCTGACCGCCGACGAGGCCGTGGCCGCCATTGTGGAGCGCCTGGCAGCCAAGCACATCATTTGATGGGAGGTTCCAAGACTATGACTAAGAATGTTTTCGTTTTCTGCGAGCAGCGGGATGGCAACATCCAGAAGGTTGCCTTTGAGCTGGTGGGCGAGGCCCGCACCCTGGCCGACGCCCTGGGCCAGCAGGTTGTGGCCGTTCTGGCCGGTTCCGGCATCGAGGGCAAGGCCCAGGAGCTGATTGCCCACGGCGCGGACAAGGTCATCGTGGCCGATCTGCCCATCCTGGCCGAGTACTCCACCAAGCCCTACACCGACGTGATGAAGAAGGTCATCGACGACTACGCCCCCGAGGTGGTCCTCTTCGGTGCCTCCTCCATCGGCCGTGACCTGGCCCCCTCCGTCTCCGCCACCGTGCACACCGGCCTGACCGCCGACTGCACCAGCCTGGCCATCGGCGACGTGGAGAAGTCCTTCACCAACGCCGCGGACTGGGCCAAGGCCCAGGCCCTGATCGAGCAGTTCGGCCAGGACGTGGACGTGCAGGACAACAGCAAGTCCATCGTCAACCCCAAGACCGGTGCCACCATCGAGGTGGTCAACGTCAAGGTGACCTATCACAAGCAGCTGCGCATGACCCGTCCCGCCTTTGGCGGCAACATCATCGCCACCATCGCTTGCCTCCAGCACCGGCCCCAGATGGCCACCGTCCGCCCCGGCGTGATGCAGGCCCTGCCCGCCGACGCCGCCCGCACCGGCGAGGTCATCAAGCTGGACGTCCAGCCCACCAACAACCTGGAGGTGCTGGAGACCGTCAAGTCCGCCAAGGTGTCCAAGGACATCACCGAGGCCAAGATTCTGGTCTCCGCCGGCCGCGGCATCGGCTCCCCCGAGAAGGTGCCCATGGTTCAGGCCCTGGCCGACGCCCTGGGCGGCGACATCTCCTGCTCCCGCGCCGTGGTCGACGCCGGCTGGATGGATAAGGATCGCCAGGTCGGCCAGACCGGCAAGACCGTCCGCCCCGACCTCTATGTCGCCTGCGGCATCTCCGGCGCGATTCAGCACGCCGCCGGTATGGAGGGCTCCGACTACATCATCGCCATCAATAAGGAGGAGACCGCGCCCATCTTCGACATCGCCGATCTCGGCATCCTCGGAGACGTGAACGCCATCCTGCCCAAGCTGACCGAGGCCCTCAAGAAGTTCAAGGCCGAGGCAGTGCAGTAAGCGATCCGCCGCCAGCGGCAATCCCTGCGCGTCAACACCCTGCTCCGGGCATGTCTCGGGGCAGGGTGTTTTTGTGAGAGAAGAGAGAAAAGAGAATAGATAAGAGAATCGGTGTGCTTCGCACATCTTACTTGGCTCTCCCTTTGGGGTGTGCGAGATTCAAAATCTTTGATTTTGCCAATCGAGCCATGCGCAGCTGAGCTGTCGCCGCAAGGCGACTGAGAGGGCGACGGAGCACTTCGGTTTGCATTCGCCCTCTCCGACACGGCTGACGCCGTGCCACCTCCCCCAAAGGGGGAGGCAAGCGGCGGGCGGATGGGGCGTTTTGCAATAGAGACGAGAGAACAGGAAAGGGGTAAGTGACGATGGAGGAACAGGAGCGGGTGCTGCGGCAGC
>JAFVAS010000098.1 GCA_017480395.1 Oscillospiraceae bacterium
AAAACTGGCAGGGGAAACACTCCCCTGCCAGTTTCTTCTTGAATATTCCATTCCGTAATCAGTATTCGATACCCTCCCGGGCGGCAACTCCTTTTTCGTAGGGGTGGCGCACCGCGTCCATATAGGTGATGTAGTCCGCTTTTTCCAGCAGCTCCGCCGCCGGGTTCCGGCCGGTCAGCACCACCTCGCACCCCTCGGGCAGGTGATCCAGCGCCTCCAGCAGCTCCTCCAGGGGCAGAAAGTCCAGGTTCACCGCGTCCAGCACCTCGTCCAGCACCAGCACGCCGTCCCTCTCCATCAGCAGCGCCGCGTCCCGCACCAGCCGGACGGAGCGCTCCATGCACTCCGCCCGCTCCACCACGTCCATCTGGAAGGAGAACTTGACCCGCTCCGGCAGGGGCAGCAGCAGCACATGGGGGACAAACTCCATGCTCCGCCGCTCGCCGGAGTCCTCGCCCTTCAAAAACTGGGCGATCACCCCCCGGCGACCCCGGCCCGCCGCCCGGAGGGCCAGCCCGAAGGCCGCCGTGGTCTTGCCCTTGCCCGGGCCGTGGTAGATATGCAGCATGGATGCTCCCCCCGTCTCGCGGAAATTCTACATTATTATAATGTGGAATGGGGAAAATGTAAAGACGCTAGGCCGTCAGCCATTGCAGCGCCAGCAGCAGGGCAAATCCCGGCGCACCCAGCGCCCCCAGCACCGCCGCGTTGAGCAGGTTCGCCCCCAGCCCCAGCCAGCCCAACCGGGACAGCACCAACAGCACTCCGCCCCCCAGGGCGGTCTTCCCCGCCAGCTTCAGCAGGGGCCAGACCCACTTGCGCAGCAGGATGGCCGCAATGGCCGCGGCGGAGAGCACGCTGACCCACACCTGGGCGTCGGCGCTCACGCCCCGGCGCCCTCCGCCGCCTGGGGCTCCGTCAGGCGCTTCCACTGCCGCAGCAGATAGTTGTACCGGGCCTGCCGGGCGTTGATCTCAAAATTCCACGCCTCGATCAGATCCGGGTCCGTCACCTGGTCAAAGGCGCAGTAGGCCCCCTGGATGTCCTCCCAGGCGTCCCGGATGTCGTCCTCCAGGGCCCGCCGGGCCTGCTCCGCCGCCGTCGGCGCCTTGCGCCGTCCAAAAAATCCGAATGCCATCGCCGATCCCTCCTTTTGTGGTCACTCTATGCTCCAGTATGGACAAATATTCCGCGCCTCAACCCTGCATGAATCCGCTTTTCCCGCCCATACTGGTGGATACAGAGAGACTCTCTGTGGGATAGAGGCCAAAGCTTTGGCCGGGCGGCGCGGCCGCCGGGGGGGGGCCGCGCCGCCCGCGGGTTTTCCCATAGGATTAGCAGTCCGCCCCCATCTCTGTCACCTTTCATCCCCCTTCTGGCACTGTGCCAACTTCACAAACTATTTACATTTCCGGCTATTGACATACGCCGGGACTGGTGCTATATTATCTTTAGCACTCAGAGAGATTGAGTGCTAAACCAACGCACACAAACCGCACCGGAACGGAGGTGGGCCCCATCGAACTCACGGAACGAAAAAAGCTGATTCTGCGCACCGTGGTGGAGAGCTATATCGCCACGGCGGAGCCCATCGGCTCCAAGGCCATCGCGGAAAAGGCCGACCTCAAGTGCTCCTCCGCCACCATCCGCAACGAGCTGGCGGAGCTGGAGCGCCTGGGCCTGCTGGAGCAGCCCCACACCTCCGCCGGGCGCATCCCCTCCCCCGCCGGCTACCGCTTCTATGTCAACGAGCTGATGGAGGAGCACCGCCTCACCATGCAGGAGACCCAGGCCATCAACGACAAGCTCCAGCTGAAAATGCAGGAGCTGGACCGGGTCATCGACCAGGCCGGGCGGATGGTCAGCCAGCTGACCAGCTATCCCGCCTTCGCCCTGACCGACCGGATCCAGGCCGCCACCATCACCCGCTATGACCTGCTGATGGTGGACAGCAGCTCCTTCATCATCGTGGTCATGACCAGTCTGAACGTGGTGAAGAACAAGCTGGTGCGCCTCTCCACCGAGGTCAACGAGCCCCAGCTCCAGCTGCTCAACACCCTGCTCAACACCTCCTTCGTCGGCAAGACCGCCGACGAGCTGGAGCCGGAGCTGGAGCGGGTGGGCGAGAAGGCGGCGGGCAGCGCCAAGAGCCTGATCTCCCTGGTGGTCTCCTTCGCTCTGGAGGTGCTGGAGGCCGTGGGGCGCTCCACCGTCCACACCGCCGGAGCCAACCACATTCTGGAGCACTCCGAGTACCAGGACGTGGACAAGGCCCACGAGCTGCTGTCCTACCTGGACGCGGGCACCGACCTGGGCTCGCTGCCCGGCGTGATGGAGAGCGGCGACACCCGCATCATCATCGGGCCGGAGAACGCCTCCGCCGCCCTGAAGGACACCAGCGTGGTCATGGCCAGCTACGACATCGGCGACGGCATGCGGGGCATCATCGGCGTGGTCGGCCCCACCCGGATGGACTACGCCAAGGTCACCGCCCGGCTGAGCTACTTCGCCGAGAGCCTGAGCCGCATGTTCGGCAAGGGCGCGGAGGAGCTCCCCCCGACCCAGGCCCCCATGGCCCTGCCCCCCACTTCCGCAGATTCCCCAGAGCAAGGAGG
>JAFVAS010000099.1 GCA_017480395.1 Oscillospiraceae bacterium
ATTTCTTGTTTTTCTTTTTTTCGGCTCTCCCGCGTTGACAAAGCGGCAAAACTGTTGTAATGTGGACAGCATGAGTTACGTTTTTTTTGATTTGGAATGGAATCAGGGGTATCCCCGCTCCGAGGCGGATAAGCTGGACGAGATCATTCAGATCGGCGCCTACCGCCTGGAGGACTGGCGCGCCGAGGGGGAGGCGTTCTCCGCCTACGTCCGGCCCACCATCCACCGCAAGCTGCACCACCGGGTGCGGAAAATGCTGCCCTTGGATCAGAAGGAGCTGTTCCGCGCTGACCGCTTCCCGGAGGTCGCCACCGCCTTTTTTGAATGGTGCGGGGAGGATGCCACCTTTTTCACCTGGGGTCCCAGCGACGCCCGGGTGCTCGACCTGAACCTGATCTGGTACGGCATGGAGGAGTACCTCTCCCTGGAGATCTACGACCTGCAGCGGGCCTTCGACCTGATGATCATGGGCACCGACCAGCAGACCGCCCTGAAGGACGCGGTGGAGGCGCTGGGCCTTGCCTCGCTGCTGGAGTTCCACGACGCCGGAAACGACGCCTACTACACCGCCCGCATCGGCGCGGCCATGATCGAGCGGCTGGGGGAGCTGCCATCCGCCGCGGAGCTGGCCCAGCGGGAGCGGGAGCTGAGCCGTCAGCGCCGGGAGCGGGCCGCCCAGGCCGCCGCGCTGGAGCTGGAGCGGGTGTTTGCGGAGGAGGAGCCGCTGCTGGATCGGGACTGCGGCCTCTTCGCCGCCGAGGGGGACTGCCTCCGGAGCCGGAACGCCCGGGTGTTCCGCTGCCCCAAGTGCGAGAACATGCTGTGCAACGGCAACTGGTATCAGCTGGGGGAGCAGTATGTGGCCCGGAGCCGCTGTATGGAGCACGGCCGCTTTTACACCATCCTGCGCCAGGAGCCGGAGGAGCAGGGCGTCCGGGGCCGCTGCCGGGTTTTCAACGACGAGGTGCTGCCCGCCGGACTGTTCAGCCTGTGCAAGCTGGGCGGGGAGGTCATCACCGTGCGCAAGCTGCCCCGCAAGCGCAAGCGCGCCCACAACCGCAAGCGCAGCCGCACCCGCACAAAGACCCTCACCGTCAAGCCGGCGGAGGGGAAGCAGAAGGAGCGCTGAAGGAAGCGGCTTTTTCTCCGACGAATCAGTATTTACAGAAGGAGCAGCAAATATGAAGTATGAAGTTTCAATTGATGATCGTCTTTTCGATGTATACCCTGAGATTCGTTTAGGGCTTTTGTCATTTCATGCTGACATAAAAGTGACGGATGAAGTCTTTTGGTCATATATGAATGATGAGGTCTTGCCAAAAATCCGGGCAGATATTGAGGGCAAGGAGTGGAGCCAAATATCCGGAATTCGAGGCAGCCGTGCTGCTTATAAAGCGTTTGGAAGGAATCCCGGAAGATACAGGGTCTCATCAGAAGCATTGATTCGCAGAATACGTCGAGGAGATGAACTGTACCACATTAATTCTGTGGTTGATGTCAACAACTTGATATCAGTAGAAAGCGGCCTTTCAGTCGGGTCATATGATCTGAGTAAAATTCATGGAGCAATTACGCTTCGCAAAGCAGAACATGGCGAGGGCTATTCTGGCATTGGAAAAGACTTTCTTGATATGGAGAATATGCTGGTACTGGCTGATGATGAGGGGATCTTCGGTTCTTCTATGTCTGACTCCACAAGAGCTATGGTTACAGAAGAAGCCCATGATATTCTTGTCGTCATTTATTGCTTTGAGAACGATATTGATCTTGAGCATTTATTGGATCATGCGAAAAAAGCATTCGAACAATTTGCTTCCGTATCAGAAACAGAAATCTGGATCGTATAAATTCCAGCTGATCTGATTTGACCCGGATAAACGTATTGGAGCAGACCATACGGTCTGCTCCAATGTGTTTATATATCGTTTTTCGCGCTCAGCTGGTCATCAGCCGCACCCACTCGCTGTCATAGAGATCCAGCGTCTCCTGGGGCAGGTTGATGAAGGTGTCGGTGTTGGCCAGCAGGGCCTCGTCGGGGTAGGCGATGGGGCTGTTCTTCAGCTCGTCGTCCAGCAGCTCCCGGGCGGCGGAGGAGGGGCAGTAGTAGCCGATATAGTCCAGGTTCTGGGCCATGACCTCGGGCTGGCACATGAAGTTGATAAAGGCCTCGGCGTTGGCCTTGTTGGACGCCCCCTTGGGGATGCACATGGCGTCCACGAAGAGGTTGGTGCCCTCCTTGGGCACGGCGAAGGCCAGGTCGGGATTCTCGTCGATCATGGTGATGGCGTCCCCGGCGTAGTAGGGGCCGACGGCGGCCTCGCCGCCCTCCAGCTTGTCAAAGATCTGATCCATGACGTAGGACTGCACCAGGGGCTTCTGCTGGATCAGCAGATCGACGGCCTCGGTGATCTGGGCGGGATCGGTGGTGTTCTGGGAGTAGCCCAGGTATTTCAGGGCGATGCCGATGGCGTCCCGGCTGTTGTCGAACATCAGGATCTGGCCGGACAGCCCCTCGTCCCAGAGGACGCTCCAGCTGTCGGGCACATAGTCCAGCATGGTGGTGTTGTAGATGATACCGACGGTGCCCCAGGTGTAGGCCACGGAGTAGCGGTTGTCGGGGTCGAACTCCAGGCCGCGGTAGGCCTCGTCGATGTTCTCATAGTTGGGTATATTGTCAAAATCCAGCTCCTCCAGCATGTCCTCCGCGATCATGCGGGAGATCATATAGTCGGACGGGATGATGACATCGTAGTCCGCGCTGCCGCTGGAGAGGATGGAATAGAGCGATTCGTTGTCAGAGAAGGTTGCGTAGTGGACGGTGATGCCCGTCTGCGCGGTGAATTCATCCAGAAGATCTTCGTCGATATACTCGCCCCAGTTGTAGACGTTGACCACTCCCTTGTCCGCGTCGCCGCCGCTGCTGCCGCAGCCGGTGAGGGCGAGGACGGTGGTGCACAGCATCACCAGAGAGAGCACGAGGGCAAATACCTTTTTTTTCATTTATCTATCCCCTTTCGGATTTGGAATACGGAAGTCAGCCGTCGGCGCGCTTCCAGGCCAGGTCGCGCTTCTGCCGGGCGCGCTCCTGACGCACGGAGTGGACGTTGACGACGATGAGCACCACCAGCACGATGACGAACACCAGGGTGGACAGGGCGTTGATCTCCGGGGAGATGCGCTTGCGGGTCATGGCGTAGATCTCCATGGCCAGGGTGGAGGCGCCGCTGCCGGCGGTGAAGTAGGAGATGACGAAGTCGTCCACGCTCATGGTGAAGGCCAGCATGGCGCCGGATAGGATGCCGGGCATCAGCTCGGGCAGCACCACCTTGCGGAAGGCGTAGCTGGGCTGGGCCCCCAGGTCGAGGGCGGCCTCGTAGAGGTGGGGGTCAAGCTGGTTCAGCTTGGGCATGACCGAGAGGATGACATAGGGCACGTCGAAGGTGATGTGGGCCAGCAGCAGGGTGCCGAAGCCGGTCTTGAGGGTGACGCCCAGGGCCTTGCCCAGGGTGGCGTTGAAGGCGCCGAAGGCGAAGACGAAGAGCATCATCAGCGACACGCCGGTGATGATGTCGGCGTTGGTCATGGGGATGTTGTTGATGGCCATGACCACGGCCCGGGAGCGGCGGCGCATGCTGAAAAAGCCGATGGCGGCCAGGGTGCCCAGCACGGTGGAGATCACCATGGCCAGCACCGAGACCTCCAGGGTGGTGGCCACGCTGCCCAGGATGCGGGTGTCGTGGAAGAGGTCGGCGTACCAGTGCAGGGAGAAGCCTGTCCAGACGGTGCGGCTCTTGGAGGCGTTGAAGGAGAAGACGATGAGGACGAAGATGGGGGCGTACATGAAGATCAGGGTGAGGATCATGCACACCCGGGAAAAGACGCCGTTGCGCTTCATAGCATCACCGCCGTTTCCTCGCCGTCGCCGAAGCGGTTCATAATGGCCATGCACACCAGCACGATGACCATCATCACCAGGGAGACGGCGCTGCCCAGATAGGGGTTATAGGAGTTGCCGTAGAACTGCATCTCGATCAGGTCGCCCAGCAGCAGGGTCTTGCCGCCGCCCAGCAGCTTGCTGATGGCGAAGGTGGACACCGAGGGGATGAAGACCATGGTGATGCCGCTGATGACCCCGGGCAGGGAGAGGGGAAAGATGACCCGCCGGAAGACGTTGGCGGAGTTGGCCCCCAGATCCTGGGCCGCCTCGATGACCCGGGCGTCGATCTTGTCGATGACGTTGTAGATGGGCAGGATCATGAAGGGCAGGTAGTTGTAGACCATGCCCAGCACCACGGCCCCCTTGGTGTTGATCATGGGGAAGTGGTCGATGTTGGAACCGGTGACGGCGTTGATGAGCTTGAACAGGCCGATGGCGGAAAAGAGCTCGTTGAGGATGCCGGTGTTCTCCAGCAGGCTCATCCAGGCGTAGGTGCGCAGCAGGAAGTTCATCCACATGGGCAGCATCAGCACCACCAGGGCGATCCGCTTGACGCCGGGGCCCTCCCGGGTCATCCAGTAGGAGATGGGATAGCCGATGAGCAGGCAGACCAGGGTGGCGATGATGGCCAGCAGGAAGCTGTCCCCAAAGACGCCGGCGTAGGAGAGCATATTGGAGAAGTTGCCGGTGGAGAACCCGCCCTCCCGGGTGGTGAAGGCGTATCCCACGATGAGGAACATGGGGACGACCACGAAGATGGCCATCCAGATGATATAGGGGATGCCCAGAAATTTATTTTTCATGGCGCAGCCCTCAGGATTTGTGCATGATGTGGATGTCGTCGGGGGTGAGGGTCATGCCGACCTCCTGCCCCACGGCGCGGAACATCGTGGACTGCACCTTCCAGGTGAAGGTGGGGGACTGGATCATCATCTCGTAGTGGATGCCCTTGAAGACGACGCTCTCCACCACGCCGCGGATGTGGCCCTTCTCCGGGTCGGTGAGGTGCAGATCCTCCGGGCGCACCACCACGTCCACCGGGGCGTTGGTGCCGAAGCCGCTGTCCAGACAGGGGAAGGTGTGGCCCGCGAAGGTGACCACCTTGTCCTGCACCATGATGCCGTCGATGATGTTGCTCTCGCCGATGAAGTTGGCGACAAACGCGTTTTTCGGTTCGTTATAAATGTCGGTCGGAGTGCCGATCTGCTGAATTCTGCCCCCGTTCATGACCACGATGGTGTCGCTCATGGTGAGGGCCTCCTCCTGGTCGTGGGTGACATAGACGAAGGTGATGCCCACCTCCTGCTGGATCTTTTTCAGCTCGATCTGCATGGCCTTGCGCAGCTTGAGATCGAGGGCGCCCAGCGGCTCGTCCAGCAGCAGCACCTTGGGCCGGTTGACGATGGCCCGGGCGATGGCAATGCGCTGCTGCTGTCCGCCGGAGAGGGAGTTGACGCTGCGCCGCTCATACCCGGACAGGTTGACCAGCTCCAGCGCCTCGCCCACGCGGCGGCGGATCTCGTCCTCCGGCACCTTGCTGATGCGCAGGCCGAAGGCGATATTCTCATAAATATTTAAATGAGTGAACAGGGCATACTTCTGAAACACCGTGTTGACCTGCCGCTTGTGGGGCGGCACATCGTTGATGCGCGCGCCGTTGAACAGCACGTCGCCGGAGGTCGGCTGCTGGAAGCCGCCGATGATCCGGAGGGTGGTGGTCTTGCCGCAGCCCGACGGGCCGAGCAAGGTGAGAAATTCAGCATCGTTGATATAGAGATTGATCGAATCCAGTACGACCTCGCCGTCAAATTCCATGACACAATCAACCAGCCGTATCAGCTCCTTGGACATTTATCCTCCCCCATTTCCAAAGTGATTTAATTTGATACAATCTTTTGAGAAAAAGCTCGATTCAGTTTACCGTATAGGGGGGCGAAAGTCAATCGGTTTGCCCCATTTTTTCCGTCGCCTCCGGAAAATATTTTTCCACGAAGGGAACGCGCGTGACGCGGACGCTTTTTCCGTTGAGATAGGCCAGCTCCCCGGCGTCGGTGGTGAAGCAAAAGGAGAGGGAATAGCTCCACAGGGCCTGGCGGGTCATGTGGTAGCGGCGGTTGACGCTCTCCCGGCCATACTTGCCGTCCCCCAGCAGGGGGTGGCCGGCGTGGGCCATCATGGCGCGGATCTGATGGGTGCGGCCGGTGATGAGGTCGCACTCCACCAGGGACAGCTCCCCCCGGGTGGCCAGGGTGCGGTATTTCGTGATGGCCTTGCGCCCGCCGGGGACGGGTTTGGAGCGGATGCTGACCTGCTTTTTCGCCTCGTCCTTGACCAGAAAGCCCTCCAGCGTCCCGGCGGCGGGGGAGGGGCGGCCCAGGACGATGCAGAGATAGCGCTTCTCGATCTCCCGGTCCCGGATCTTCTGGTTCATCACCCGCAGGGCCTCGGCGGTCTTGGCGGCGATGACGATGCCGCCGGTGTTCCGGTCGATGCGGTTGCACAGGGCCGGGGCGAAGCTGTTCTCCCGGTAGGGGCTCCACTCCTTCTTCTGATAGAGGTAGGCCTGGATGTGGTTGATGAGGGTGTTGACCTTCTCCGTCTCGTCGGCGTGCACCACCATCCCCGGGGCCTTGTTGACCAGCAGGATCTGGTCGTCCTCATATAATATGTCCAGTTTGGGCTTGAAGAGCATGAGGAAGCTGTTCTCCTCGCTGGGGGCGTCGAAGAACTCGTCGTTGATATAGCATTGCAGCACGTCCCCCGCCTCCAGCCGGTCATCGCGCTGGGCGCGCTTGCCGTTGCGCTTGATGCGCTTGAGGCGGATGTACTTCTGGGCCAGCGGCGCGGGCAGCAGGGGCAGCGCCTTGGCCAGATAGCGATCCAGCCGCTGTCCCGCGTCGTTTTTGCCGATGATAAGCTCCTTCAAGGCCGATGCCCTCCCGATGATTGATCGAGAGAATTGTAGCATAAACCGGGGGAAAAATAAATATGGAAAAAACGTTTGACAGGGAAAAGCTCTTGGAGTATAATACAGTTTGTGCCGTTATGCGAGGTGTACTATGCTTCTCGAACTGAACCAAATCATCCGCTCCGGCGGTTCGCTCCCCTTTGCGTTTACGCTGGATCTCTCCGAGCTGGAGTTTTACGGCTCCCGCCCCTATGCCGAGCCCATCCGCGTGGAGGGGGAGGTCGCCAATCACGCCGGGATGCTGGTCATGTCCGGCCGGGCCGACACCACCCTGCATGTGAGCTGTTCCCGCTGTGGAAAGCCCCTGCTGGTGGAGCTGAACCTGCCCTTTGAGCATCTGCTGGCCGAGCATCTGGAGGACGAGGAGAACGACGAGATCCTCCTGCTGGACGGCACCGTGCTGGACGCCGGAGACGCCGTGACCGACGATCTGGTCTACGGCCTGGAGAGCAGCTACCTCTGTAAGGAGGACTGCAAGGGCCGCTGCTTCCGCTGCGGAAAGGACCTCAACGAGGGGCCCTGCGCCTGCGTGCCGGAGCTGGACCCCCGCATGGCCAAGCTCTCCGAGTGGCTGAAGCAGCACGAGGAATAATCTGCGATTCCCCCGTTCGCGGGAAAAAGAATGCGTAGGTGACAAAGCCGGCTGGCTTTGTCACAGCACAGGTTGTTTTCAATGGCTGGCTTGCTCAAAACGATCCGTTTTGAGCAAGCGCACGGCGTTTGCCGTGCGAATCAATCGGAATCCGATTGATTCAGCAGACATTATAATAGGAGGTGTCATAGAGTATGGCAGTCCCAAAGGCAAAAGTGTCCAAGGCTCGTCGCGATAAGAGACGCAGCAACGTCTGGAAGCTGGATACCCCCGGTGTTCAGACCTGCCCCAAGTGCGGCGCTCCCCGTCTCCCCCATCGCATCTGCACGTCCTGCTGGACCTACAACGGCCGCGATTACAGCAAGAGCGCTGAGGCGGCAAAGTAATTTCATATTACGAAGTAATGAGCCTGTCCACCATATGGGATAGGCTCTTTACTTTTTGCTGCGCAACAAATTCCCCTTCTTTTCTTGCATTTGCACCCTTGACTTGGTATAATAAATTGTTACTTTGCGCGAGTGCGCATATCTTTTGATCTGAGGTGCTTGGCTTGTATTTAAAAGCGCTGGAAATTCAGGGATTCAAGAGCTTCCCGGATAAGACGACCCTCACCTTCGGGGAGGATATCACCGCCATCGTCGGCCCCAACGGCAGCGGAAAATCGAATATCTCCGACGCCATCCTGTGGGTCATGGGGGAGCAGTCCTCCCGGGCGCTCCGGGGCGGCAAGATGGAGGACGTCATCTTTGGCGGCACCCTCAAGCGCAAGCCCCTGGGCTACGCGGAGGTGTCGCTCATCCTGGACAACTCCGCCCACATCTTTGACCGGGAGGAGAGCGAGGTCATGGTGACCCACCGCTACTACCGCTCCGGCGAGAGTGAGTATTATATCAACAAGTCGCTGTGCCGGCTCAAGGACGTGAACGAGCTCTTCATGGACACCGGCCTGGGCCGGGAGGGCTATTCCATCATCGGCCAGGGCAAGGTGGACGCCATCCTCTCCGTCAAGA
Source organism: Oscillospiraceae bacterium (assembly GCA_017480395.1). Classification (GTDB taxonomy): domain Bacteria; phylum Bacillota; class Clostridia; order Oscillospirales; family Oscillospiraceae; genus UMGS1766. Next base: position 8,508 of record JAFVAS010000099.1, read on the forward strand.
GCGCCGACCGGCGGGAGATCTTTGAGGAGGCGGCGGGCATCTCCCGCTATCGCCACCGCAAGGAGGAGGCCGAGCGCAAGCTGGGCCACACCGCCGACAACCTGGTGCGCATCTCCGACAAGATCGAGGAGCTGGAGATGCAGGTGGAGCCGCTGCGGGAGCAGTCGGAGAAGGCGCAGAAATACCTGGTCTTCCGGGACGAGCTGCGGGGACTGGAGATTTCCGTCTGGATGGAGCAGCTCGACCGCCTGCGGGAGGGCAGCCGCAAGCTGCTCTCCGACTACGAGACGGCGGCCAGACAGCGGGAAGCCGCCGCCGCGGCCCAGGCGGAGCTCTACGCCCGCTCCGAGGCGCTGGCCGAGGAGATGCAGGCCCAGGAGCGGGAGATCGAGCACCTGCGCGCCGCCGTGACCGAGCTGGACGGCCAGGCCGCCGAGCTGGAGGCGGACATCGCGGTGCTCCGCACCGAGGTGCGCAACAATCTGGAGAACGCCGACCGGCTCCAGCGGGAGATGGAGCAGCAGGGCGACCGGGCCCGGGACCTGGCGGAGCAGATCGCCGAGCGGCAGGCCCGCCTGGAGGAAATCGCCGCCCAGCGCGCCGATCTCACCGCCCGCCTGGAGGAGAAGAACCGGGAGGCGGAGGAAAACCGCCGCCGGGCCGGAGACCTGGCCGGGGAGCTGGAGCAGCTGCGCGCCCGCGCCGAGCTGCAGACCGCCTCCACCGGGGACGCCAAGGCGCTGCTCTCCGCCCTGGCCGCCGCCCAGCAGGAGCTGCTGGATCGGGACACCGCCCTCCAGAGCGCGATTCAGGAGACCCAGACCCGGCTCCAGACCGCCGCCGCCGAGGCCGACGCCAAGCGCCGGGAGCTGGAGGAGGCCCGGGAGAGCCGGGACAGCGTGGCCAACGTCATCAGCGGCTATGAGCTGCGCCTGACGCAGCGCCGCCGCCGCCAGAGCCAGGCGGACGATCAGGCCGTCCGCCTGACCATGGAGGAAAATTCCATCGCCTCCCGGGTGCATATGCTCTCGGAAATGGAAAAGCTCTATGAGGGCTATTCCAAGGCGGTGAAGGCGGTCATGCAGGCCGCCGAGCGCGGCCAGCTCCGGGGCGTGCGCGGCCCGGTGGCCGGACTGCTCAAGGTGCCCGACGCCTACACCGTCGCCATCGAGATCGCCCTGGGCGGCGCGATGCAGAACATCGTCGTGGAGCGGGAGGAGGACGGCAAGTCCGCCATTCAGTACCTCAAGCGCCGGGACGCGGGCCGCTGCACCTTCCTGCCCATGGACGCCGTCCGCCCCAACTCCATTCAGGAGCGGGGGCTGGAGGAGCAGGCGGGCTTTGTGGGGGTCGCCGTGGATCTGATCCAATTCGACCGGGCCTACCAAAATATCTTTGCCAATCTGCTGGGCCGGGTCATCATCGCCGAGGACATGGACAGCGCCATCGCCATCGCCCGGGCCTACCGCCACCGCTACCGCATCGTCACCCTGGACGGCCAGGTGCTCAACGCCGGCGGCTCCATGACCGGCGGCTCCGTCAGCCGCAGCGCCGGAATTCTGAGCCGCTCCAACGAGCTGGAGCGCTTGCAGGGCCAGATCGCCGGGGTGCGGGCCCAGCTGGAGCAGGCCAAGGCCGACGCCGCCGAGGCCAAGCGGGAGGCGGACAAGGCCGCCTACGAGCTGGAGCTGGCCCAGAACCAGAAGCACGAGGCCGACGCCCAGGTGCTCCGCCTGGAGGGCGAGGCCGGACAATATGACATTCTGCTCTCCGGGCTGAACCGCAGCCTGGAGAGTGACCGCGCCGAGCTGGCCGCCCTGGCCAGGCGGCTGCAGCAGACCGAGGCGGAGACCGAGGCCGCCCGGAAGCGCATCACCGAGCTGGAGGGGGAGGCGGAGGCCCTGCGGCTGGAGTCGGAGGGCAAGTCCGCCGGTGAGGCCGCCATCCGCGCCCGCACCGAGGCCATCGCCGCCGCCATTGCCCAGCTCAACCTGGAGCTGGCCAGCCTGGAGGCGGAGGAGGGGGCCGTCACCCACGCCGCGCAGGAGCTGCAATCCCTGCAGTCCGGCCTGTCCACCGACCAGGACGAGCGGAAAAGCCGCATCGCCGCCTGCCAGGCCCGGGGGGACGAGCTGGGGGCCCGGATCCTGGAGAAGGAGAACGCCCTCCAGGCCCTGCACCAGCGCCGCACCGATCAGGACGCCGCCATCCGCCGCCGCACCGAGGCCCGCCTCGCCCTGGAGCAGCAGCGCACCCAGGCCGACCGGGACGCCCGGGCCAAGAACGAGGAGCTGCTCAACCTGGAGCGGGAGGTCGCCCGGCTGGAGCAGAAAAAAGTGGCCGCCGAGATGGAGGAGAAGCAGATTCTGGACAAGCTGTGGGACAGCTACGAGCTCTCCCACTCCGAGGCCCAGAAGCACCGCCAGGAGCTGGAGAGCCTCCAGAAGGCCACCCGCCGCATTGCGGAGCTGAAACGCGCCATCAATGCCCTGGGGGCGGTCAACGTCGGGGCCATCGAGGAGTTCAAGCGGGTCAACGAGCGCTACACCTACCTGTGTGACCAGCGCGCCGACGTGGAGAAGGCCAAGGGCGAGCTGGAGACCATCATCGCCTCCATCACCGAGCAGATGAAGGAGATCTTTGCCACCCAGTTCGAGCTGATCTCCCAGTCCTTCGCCCAGACCTTCCAGGAGCTCTTTGGGGGCGGCCGGGCCAGCCTGGAGCTGGAGGACAAGGAGGACATCCTGGGCTGCGGCATCGAGATCAAGGTGCAGCCCCCGGGCAAGAGCCTGAAGATCATCTCCCTGCTCTCCGGCGGCGAGAAGGCCTTTGTCGCCATCGCCCTCTACTTCGCCATTCTCAAGGTGCGCCCCACCCCCTTGGTCGTCATGGACGAGATCGAGGCCGCCCTGGACGACAACAACGTCGTCCGCTTCGCCCGGTATATGCGCACCATGACTGACCGCACCCAGTTCTTCGTCATCACCCACCGGCGCGGCACCATGGAGGAGGCGGACGTGCTCTACGGCGTGACCATGCAGGAGCAGGGCATCTCCCGGATGCTGACGATCAATCTGAATGACGTGGAAAAGGAACTGCACATTAAGTAATAAGGA
>JAFVAS010000100.1 GCA_017480395.1 Oscillospiraceae bacterium
ATCTCCCGGGTGTTCGCCCCCAGGGGCGCCGCCGGGGTCACCTTGCGAACCCCGAAGTCGGTGAACTGAATGGGAATGCTGGGCATCAGGACGTCGGCGCCGTTATGAAAGTCCACCCGCTCCAGGAAACCGTTCTCCAGCACCTGGGGATCCAGGCTGACCTCGGTCGCAGACTGCACCGGGGCATAGACCATGTCCCGCTCCCGCAGTGCACGGATCCAATGCTCCCGGGGCTTTTGGGCGATGACCTTCTCTACCCGGAGGGCCAGCTCCTCCGCCACCTCATTGGCCCGGAGCGCGCCCTGGGTCTGGAAGCGGGGATCCTCCCGGATGTCGTCCAGGCCGAACACGTCACAGGCAGGCCGGAAATGCTTCAGATAGTCGAAGGCCAGGCAGAGCCACTTCCCGTCGGCACATCGGTACGCACGGTAGAACATGTTATAGTTCCACTTCTCCGGCAGGGGCACCGGGTCGCCGATGGCCTCCTGCGCCGGAATGATGTTGCGGCTGTTGGCCCACACACCGGAGTGGAGCAGCGAGGTGCTGACCATGGTGCCGTGGCCCGTTTTCTCCCGCCCCAGCAGGGCCGCCAGAATCCCGGCGGCAAAATATCCCGCGCAGAACAGGTCGCCCATGCCGTAGGCCGGCTCATAGAGCCGCCGGGAGTCATCCATGTGGCCATCCAGCATGGCGCCGCTGCGGCTCCAAAAGCCGGACATGTCGTAGCCGGGCAGCTCAGCGTCCGGGCCCTGATAGCCATAGCCGGTGAAGTGGGCATAGATCAGCTCCGGATAGCGATCCTTCAGGGATTCATAGTCCAGTCCGGCCCTGACCAGGCTCTTGAGTCGGATGTTGGTGATCAGCACATCCGCCTCCTCCAGCAGCCGCAGAAACGCCCCCCGGCCGCCGGGCGTCTTGATGTCGATGGAAATGCACTTCTTATTGGCGTTGCAGTTGGTGAAACAATAGGACTCCGGCCTCAGGGTGGGCAGGGCGTCATGATACCGGGTGGTGTCTCCCGTGCGGGTCTCCACCTTGATGACGCAGGCCCCCAGATCCGCCAGCATCCGGGCGGCAGAGGGCGCGGCCACAACGGTGGAAAAGTCGATGACCACCGTCCCGGCCAGGGGATACTCCTTTTCCGACATGCCCGTCACCTCACCAGCTGGGGCAGGCCCAGCATCTCCCGGGCCTCGGCGGGGGTGGCCGGCTCATTGCCGAACTCCTTCACCACCCGGACCGCCCGGGCAACCAGCATCTCGTTGGTGGCCTTCACGCCCTTGGAGAAGTACAGATTGTCCTCCAGGCCCACCCGCAGGTGGCCGCCCAGCGCCAGAGTGGCGAACATCAACGGCACATGGGAGGCGCCGATGCCGGTGCAGGACCACATGGCGCCCTTGGGCAGCTGGTTGACCAGGTGCACCAGGTTCTCCACGGTGCCCGGCGCGCCGCCCAGCACGTTCATGACCAGCTGGCACCAGACAGGCTCCTTCAGCACGCCGGTCCTGATGTAGTAATTCATGTTGGCGATCATGCCGGCGTCAAAGAGCTCGATCTCCGGCTTGACGTGATACTTTTCATAGCACTCCGCCAGCTTCAGCAGGAAGGGGGGATCGTTCAGGAAAATACCCGTGCAGTCCCAGTTGATGGTGCCGGCGTCAAAGGAGCCCAGCTCAATGTCCGGGATGTTGACAAAGTGCTCCATCCGCTTCTCCGGGGGCAGCAGCGTATTCGATCCGGAGGAGGTGCAGTTGATGATGACGTCGCAGTCCTCGTGGGCCCGGATCAGCCGAATGGTCTCGGCAAAGCGCCCGGCGTCCATGGTGGGGGTCTGGTCATCCTCCCGCATGTGCAGGTGGACAATGGCGGCCCCCGCCTTCCACACCTGATAGACGTCCTCCGCGATCTCCTCCGGAGTGGTGGGGAGGGCGGAATTTTTGCTCTTCGGGGTGCCTGTGCCGGTCATGGCACAGGAGATGATTGTCTTTGCAGCCACGGCTGTCTCCTCCTTACGCTTCGTTGTTCTCTTCTAAAATGGCCACGGGCCTGACCCAACCCGCAGAGCCGCGGTGGATCTTGATGGGGAATCCGATGAATTTGAACCCAAAGGGGGGCAGCTTGTCCAGATTGACCAGCTTCTCCATCTGGAAATAGCAGCAGTCCATTCCGGCCTTGTGCCCCTCCCAGATCACGCTGGGATCTCCAGTCTGCCTGAACCGTTCGGCCTCTGTGAACAGGGGCGGATCCCAGCTCCAGGCGTCGGTGCCCACCAGGTGGATGCCCTGATCCGCCAGCCACAGGGTGCCCTCCCGTCCGGTTCCGCAGCCCTTTTTATAGTAGTCCGATGTGCCCCAGGCCTCGTGGGCGTTGGTGTGAACCAGCACGATATCCCCGGGCTTGAGCTTGTAGCCCACCCGATCCAGGTACTCCTGGTAGTCCTTGCTGGTCAGCAGATAGCCGTCGGGCTTATCCGAAAAATCAAACATGACCCCGTCGCCCATGCCCCATTCCAGCGGCATCTGATCGATGGACCAGGCCGGCTCGCCGTGGTTCATGGTGGGGTGGAAATGCAGCGGCGCGTCCATGTGGGTGCCGGTATGGGTGGTAAAGGCCGCAAACTCCGAGGCCCAGCCATATCCCTCGGGCAGATCCTCCCGGGTGGTGCCGGGGAAGCTGTCCAGGGTGGACTGGATCGACAGGTCGCTGCCGTGCTCAATATAGTAGATCTTTGCGATCTGACCCTCCGGCTCCACGGGCAGATCCGATACGGTGGTCACGCTTAAATCGATCAATTTCATATGTGTTCCATGCTCCTTTCCAGCCAAAAGCATCGTCAGAATGCCGAAACAACGGCGGTTCAGTCGCCGTCCTGCTGTCCATTTCGTAAGCAAATTATATTTTCTGTCCCCTCTTCACGCAACGCACAATAATCCGTTCTCGTCAACTATTTGACACTTTTAGAAAAGTGTCAATTAATTGACGTCCCGCCCGCTCTGTACGTTGTCTTTGCCCCGGCGCAACCTTATAATTTTCGTATCAAACCCGAGAGGAGGATCATTTGCCATGAGCAATCTGAACGGCAAATATGCGATCGTGACCGGAGGAGCCCGGGGAATCGGCGCCGCCATTGTCCGGCGCTTCGCCCTGGAAGGGGCCGCAGGCATCGCCATTCTGGACTATGATCTGGAGGCGGCCCAGCAGACCGCCGCAGACTATGTGGAC
>JAFVAS010000101.1 GCA_017480395.1 Oscillospiraceae bacterium
GGGTGGCGTCCACATGAAGGCGGCAATTGGGATACTCTGCCACGATGCGGGCGATTTCCCCGATGGGCTGAACGGTGCCCAGCTCGCTGTCCACCGCGCACACCGCCACCAGCACCGTGTCCCTGCGCATCAGCTCCCGCAGATGCTCCAGATCCACCCGGCCAGACCGGTCGATGTCCACCAGGTCAATCTCGTACCCCTGCTCCTGGAGCCAGGTCAGCGGCGCGCTGACGGAGGTGTGCTCCAGGGCGGTGGAGATGATATGCCGCCCCGCGTGGCAGGAGGCCCGGGCGATGCCCTTGATGGCGAGGTTGTTGGCCTCGCTGGCCCCGGAGGTGTAGATCAGCTCCTCCGGCAGCACCCCCAGTCGCGTGGCGATGGCGGCAGTCACCTCCCGCTGCCGCTCCTGCGCCCACCGGCCCGCCCCGTGGCGGGAGTTGGCGTTGCCGACGGCCTGCCCCTCCGTCTCGCAAAAGCGAACCAACACCGCCGGATCTGCCGGGGTGTTGGCGCAATAGTCCAGATAGATCATGCTCGACTCCCTCCTAAAGAGCGGCGAACTCCGTGTGGAGATACTTGGTGTCCTCGGGCCGGTCGATGTACTCCTGTCCATGGGGCCTGCCCTGGAAGCAGCAGCGCTCATTCCGGTAGACGCACAGGGCCGTGAAGGGCACCGGCTCCCAGCTGTCCTCCGTCAGCGGAACGGTGGCAAAAACCGCCGCCCTCGGGCTATGCCAGACATACAGGGAGTTGGCGTAGTTGGTGTGGACATACATCAAATCGCCGTCGTAGAGAATCAGATTGAGCTTGTTGCCCCGGGACATATCCCCGAAAATCTCCTGGAGGAGCTCCGCCCGCGCCGTCTCATCCAGGGGCTTACCCAGCGCGGACTGGCGGGCGTTCAAGCGCTGGATGAGATAGAGCAGGATGCGCTCGCTGTCGGTTCTGCCCGCCTGGGTATACTGGAAGGGGCGCAGATTCGGATAGTCGAAGATCGTGCCGTTGTGGATCAGGGTCCAAATGCGGCCATAGTTGTCCCGCACGGAGAAGGGGTGGCTGTTGAGGTAGGCCTCCCCTCCCATGGTGGCATAGCGGATGTGGGCCAGAATCATCCGGGAACGGACGCCGCCCTCCAGCCGCTGGCGCAGATAAAAGCTGTCCAGCGCCCGGATCGGCTCCTTCTCGATATTCAGCTGACCATTCTGGAGCGTGGCCATTCCCCAGCCGTTGGGGTGATCCGTGCTATGGGAGTAGAACTCCCGCAGCAGGTCGGTGGCGTCAAACTCCACCGACGCGCTCACACCCATCAGCTCACACATGGCATACCCTCCTTCCGATCAATCCAGCTTTGCGAACTCCTCTATATAATACTCCAAATCCGTTCCATTTTCCAGTCCTTCCACCAATTCTCTTGCGGGACTTTTCAGGGTTTTTGCCCGATCGAACAGCGGAGCGAGGAATTTTTCCTCCCCGTGGCCCCGCTGAACCAGCCCGTCGCGGGCCAGATCCAGCACCTGCTCCAGCAGCGCGGAGACCTTCTCCCGGTCAAGATCCTCCGGCAGATCCCGCCGGACAAAGAGGGCGCGCAGCTCGGAGGGGGTGCGCCCCTTCTCATAGCTGGGGGCCTCCCGCTCCAGCAGGGCCGTCAGCTCAGGCAGCCGCTCCATCAGCCCCACATGGAAGGCGCTGGGCGCCATGATCTGCCGCACCGGCTGCTGGCAGACGCTGCGGAACTCGATGGTGCCCCGGAAGGTCAGATCCTCAAACTTGAAGGAGCGCAGATAGGCCAGATCCTCCAGATCCGGCTTGAAGTCCAGCGTGTGATAGCCCCCGTCGGCGTAATATTCCCCCCGCACGGTCTCCCGGGAAAAATAGTCTGTCAGCGGCGTGGGCGCAAAATTCAGATATTTCCCGTCCCGCTCCAGGCAGTACAGGCTCATGCCCCGGATATAGGCGAGCAGGTCGTCGATGCTCCCCAGCGGCTGATCGTAGGCGTCCACATTCCGGGGGTTCACCCCGTGCATGCTGTTCTTCCAGAACCAGTCCCGGGCGCAGAGGAGCGGCCCATAGGGGGAGTTGGCGAAGAGCAGCGCCTTGAGGGGCTCCAGCCGGGAAAAGGTGTTCAGCGCCTCGATCACCGTGTCCTCGTCCACGTCCAGCTGCACCTGGGAGGCGCAGGCGAACAGGCCGAAGTTGGGCACACTGTGGAAGTCAATGAGGTCGCCGTACCTGACATAGGATTGCAGGTGGTGCAGCAGCATGCGATACCGCCCGTTGGCAACGGGGATGTTGTGGTTCACCTCCCGCCGGGGGTTGACCCCCATGCCGGTCAGCGTGTGGCCCCTGGAGCGCAGGAACTCTTGAATGAAGCCATAGTAGACCCGGAACCGGTCATAGACCACGTTCAGATCCCGCTGGGTCCCGAAGGACAGCTCCAGGGTGTTATAGCTGCAGTCGTAGGACCGCGTGTCCCCGCTGACCGGGTCGGTGGCGCAGTAGATCTCCCCGTCGTCATCCCGGTGCTCGTCCCCAAAGCCGAAGCGGGCCAGAAACGCCTCTGTCAAGGCGTGCACCACGGAAAAATCCACCGGCCCGCCCGCCAGATTCACAACGGGCAGCTCAAATTCCAGCCCCGCCCGGTCGGTGCGCCGGCGCTGGATCGGCGCGATATATTTGTGAAAGAGCGCCTCGTCCAATCGTTTTGTATCCACAGTAATCCCCCTCAGACAACACTCGGCCGCGCGTTTTTTTAGACACACAGCGGAGCCAAATTTCAACATATTAACCCAGTAGGATTATATTATAATACATGATTCCGTCTCCCCTGTCAACCACTCCGCGCAAAGCGTGTGGTCAACGGAACAATTGCGGCCAAAACGCGCACAAAAAGGCATCTGCCCGGAGGCCAGCGCCCGCCGGGACAGATGCACTTTGTTTGTTCCAACTTTCTCAGTTCAGCTTCAGGTCGCCCTCTTTGATCCAGCCCAGTCTGCGCTCGATCTCCCCAAAGACCCAGGAGAGCACACCGGGGAGGATGAAGCAGATCAGGATCAGCCCCACCCAGTCAAAGGCGGTGGGGGTGATGGCGCTGGCCCCGTTGGCGATGGCCGCCTCGCTGGGTGAGACCCAGCCGGTGTAGACGCCGATCTGTCCCACCAGGCCGCAGGTGCCCATGCCGGAGGAGACGGGGGCGCCGTTCATCTCCAGCTTGAAGATGCAGGTGGCGATGGGGCCGGTGATGGCGCTGGCCAGGGTGGGCGCAATCCAGATGCGGGGGTTGCGGACGATGTTGCCCATCTGGAGCATGGAGGTGCCGATGCCCTGGGAGACCAGCCCGCCCCAGCGGTTCTCCCGGAAGCTCATGATGGCAAAGCCCACCATCTGGGCGCAGCAGCCCGCCACCGCCGCACCGCCGGCCAGCCCGGTGAGGCCCAGGGCCGCGCAGATCGCCGCAGAGGAGATGGGCAGGGTCAGGGCCACACCCACCAGCACC
>JAFVAS010000102.1 GCA_017480395.1 Oscillospiraceae bacterium
CACCGCCTGCGGACTCTACGAGGAGAAGCTGGACGGTCTGCGGGTCGGAAATTTCTGCCTTGCGCCGGGCCACACGGACTATCATAAGCGCGTGCAGTATCAAACCTACGATGTGACGGATCTGCTGAAAATTGGTGTGAACGAGCTGACCATTCAATTGGCAGACGGCTGGTATCGCGGCTCCATCGGCGCATGGGGACTCCGGAATCAGTACGGAACGGAGACGAAGCTGCTTGCGCAGCTTGAAATTGAGTACACAGACGGCGCAAGGGAGACGGTGGTCACCGACGAGACCAGGGATTGGTCGGACGACGGCCCGATCCGCTTTGCCGACAACAAGGACGGGGAGATCGTCGAGGCCGCCCGGACGCCCTCCTACCATGGAAGGGCGAAGGTGACCCGGCATAAGGTCGTCCCCACCCCCTCCAACAACGTCCCCGTCACGGAGCACGAGCGGTTCCATCCCGTCATCACCACCGCGCCCAATGGAAAAAAGCTGCTGGATTTCGGGCAGAATATTGCCGGGTATGTGGCCTTCCGGGTCAGCGCGCAGCAGGGTCAGCGGATGCTGTGGCGCTTCGGGGAGATGCTGGACGAGAATGGAGATCTGACGCTGAAAAACATCCAGCTCTCCACAAAAAAGCGCACCACGCCGCTGCAGCAGATCGAATACATCTGCCGGGAGGGCGTGAACGAGTATAAAACCACCTTTGCGGTCTTCGGATTTCAGTACGCCGAGGTGGAGACCGATGTAGCGTTGAACCCGGAGGACATCTCCGCCATCGCCGTGTATTCCGATCTGGAGCAGACGGGAACCTTTAAGAGCTCCAACGCGCTGCTGAACCGATTTGTGGAGGCGACGGTCTGGTCCACCAAGGGCAATTCCCTGGACATTCCCACCGACTGCCCCACCCGGGAGCGCCACGGCTGGGCGGGGGATGCGCAGATCTTCTTCACCACCGCCGCGCTCCTGTTTGACTATGCGCCCTTTGCGAAAAAGTACCTGAACGACCTCTTCGACTGGCAGAGGAGAGACGGGCGGCTGCCCCAGATCGCCCCCTATGGCGGCGTGGACTTCTACATGTGGACGCTGAACGGCTCCGTCGGCTGGGCGGATGCGGGCATTCTGATTCCCTATCGTTTCTGGAAGATCTATGGGGATCGGGATATCCTTGTGGAGCACTACGACCGCATGAAGCGATACGCCGCCTTTATGATGCGGCGCATCGGTTCCGACGGTGTGGTAAAGCGCGGGCAGAGCTACGGCGAGTGGGCGGAGCCCGCGGAGGTCAAGCCCAACGACTGGAGGGACATGGTCTTCCCGCACCCGGAGGTCTCCACGGCCTATACCGCCTATGTGCTGGGCCTTATGGCGGAGATCGGCACGGAGCTGGGCAAAAGGGCGGACGCGCAGCGCTTTCGGGAGACATCGGACAAGTGCAGGGCGGCCTATCAGAAGCTGGCTGAGCTGGACACGGATCGGCAGGCGCTGCTTGTCCGTCCGCTGGCCTTCAGGCTTTTAAACGATGAGCAGACGGCTTATGCGAGGCGGCGGCTGATTCGGGCGCTGGAGAACTACGGCTGGCGGCTGGGCACCGGCTTCCTCTCCACGCCGCTGATTCTGGACGTGCTGACGGAGATCGACCTGGAGGCGGCCTATCGCCTGCTGGAAAATGAGGAGATGCCCGGCTGGCTCTTCCTGCCGAAGAACGGCGCCACCACCGTCTGGGAGAGCTGGGAGGGCACCCGGGCCCAGGGGGGCATCGCCAGCCTCAACCACTACTCCAAAGGGGCGGTCTGCGCGTGGCTGTTTCAGACCATGTGCGGCATCCGCGTGGACGGGGAGAACCATTTCACCATTGCGCCCCGCCCCGGCGGACGCTTCACCCACGCCAGGGCGAGCTATGCCAGCGTCTACGGCCGGGTGGAGAGCGGCTGGCGGCGGGAGCGGGGCGAGACGGTCTTTGAGATTGCCGTCCCGGCCAACTGCACGGCGGAAATCATCCTCCCTGACAGAGAACCGGAGCGCGTCGGTGCGGGAACCTATGTGATTACAACGGGCAATCCATAGCGCTGGTTCCGGACGCCTTCTTCTTTGTTTCAGAGGGGCAAAGTTTGCCCCTCTGAAATTCGGGCAGAGCATCAAAAGGGCATCCCTCTTTGAAAAAAGGGGATTCCTTCTGCCCCCACTTGCTCTTTGCACATAACTCGATAGGGAAGACGCGGAAGAGGTGAGAAAATTTTAGTGAACTATTGAAATGTTTTACTAAACGAGATATAATAGGGGAGTGAATAATTCGCCCGATCCCGATCGGGCGGTTGGAGGTACCCCATGGCGATTACGGTAAAGGAACTGGCAAAAAAACTCTCGATCTCTCCCTCGGCGGTCTCAATGGCCCTCAACGGAAAACCCGGAGTCAGCGAGGCCACCCGGCAGCGAGTGGTCGAGGCGGCAAAAGAGGGCGGATATGATTTCTCCCGGATCAAGGGAGCAAATGAGAAGAACGGAAGCATTGTTTTTCTGGCGGATCACAGCCGCGATGTTGTGGCTGCGGACACTCCGGTCTTTCTCAGCCGCATTGGCGGGATTGTGGCGGCCTGCAAGGATTTTCGCTATGCCCTTGAAATGCGCTATATCTATGACAATCAGATCGAGGAGGAGCTGGTCTCCCTGCTCACAAGCGGTGTGCGGGGGCTGCTGCTGGCGGCGAACATCTCGGAGATCGACAGGGATTTGCTTCAGAACTTCCCGATCCCCATGGTGATCATGGACTTCTTTCAGGAGGATTTGGACAAAGACTATGTTCTGATCAACAACGAACAGGGGGCCTTTTTGGCGACCAGTCTGCTGATCGATCGCTACCGGCAGACGCCCGGTTTTTTGCAGTCGTCCTACCTGATCGAAAACTTTGTGGAGCGGGAGCGGGGCTACCGCCGGGCGATTTCGCGCCTCGGTGTGCAGCCGGAGGAACCGCGCTTGCACGCCTTGACGCCTTCCATTGTCGGCGCATACGCCGATATGAGGGAGGTGCTGCGGCAGACGCCGCCGGTGCGGGCCTATTACGCCGCCAACGACCAGATCGCCATCGGGGCGATGCGCGCCCTGCGAGAGGCTGGGTATCGGATTCCGGAGGATGTGGCGATGATCGGCTTTGATGACTCGTCCATCTGCGAGATGGCGGAGCCGCCGCTGACCACCATCCATGTCCCCCATGAGTATATTGGGCGGGTGTCGGTGGAACGGCTGGTTTATCTGATCGAGCATGGGGAGGAGCAGGTTCCGACAATCACCCAGCGGGCCAACACCCATCTGGTGGAACGCGACTCATTTTAACATCATTCAATTTAATAGGATTTCATAAAATATACTGAACAAAACAGCTCCTGCGGGGTTCCGCAGGAGCTGTTTTTGCTGATTGCGCCGGAACAGACCGCAAAATGCGGATGGACTGTCGAAAAAACTGACAGAAATAAGTTCCGAAAACATTAAGAAAACGGGAGAAGCTGGAACATATCCTGAATATTCGATGGAGGACTAAACATTAACTGAAAAATATAAACAAATTTATAAAAACATACTTGATTAATTGACTAAAATGTATATAATAAAAACGGTAAACAGTTTAGTAAATTCAGTTAAGCGATTTAGTGAAAATGAGGGGTGAGTAAATGTCGAAGGTGATTCTGAAAGCGGAGAATGTGTATAAGTCCTTTGGCTTGACCAAGGCCGTTCAGAACTTTTCGCTGGAGATTGCCGAAGGGGAAGTCCACGGCCTGATCGGAGAGAACGGATCGGGCAAAAGCACCTTCTCGTCGATGGTTGCCGGGGTACAGACCATGGATGCCGGCCAGCTGTTCATCGACGGAGAGCCCTATGCGCCGAAGAATGCCATCGATGCCTCCGAGCGGGGCGTCTCCCTGGTGGTTCAGGAGATCGGCACCATCGGAACGATCAGCGTGGCGGCCAACATCTTCATCAACAAGGAAAAGCAATTCCGGAAGGGCGGCATGATCGACTATAAGACCATGTACGCCGAGGCGAAGAAGATCCTGAAGCGGATCGGCGGCGAGCACCTGGACCCGGCGGCCATCTGCGCCAGCCTGAACCTGGAGGATCGCAAGCTGGTGGAGATTGCGAAGGCGATGTACAGCAATCCCCGGCTGCTGATCATCGACGAGACCTCGAATGCGCTGGCCACCCACGGCCGCGAGGTTCTGTATCAGAACATCCGCGCGGTGAAGGAGAGCGGCGGCAGCGTCCTCTTCATCACCCACGACATGGAGGAGCTGATCGAGGTCTGCGACAGCGTGACCATCATGCGGGACGGCGTTTATGTGGACACCCTGCGCGGAGATGAGATGGTGGCCAAGCGGCTGAAGGAGCTGATGGTGGGCCGGGAGATCGCGGACAACTACTACCGCCCCGACTTCGAGCCGAAATACGACGCGGACACCGTCGTGTTCCGGGCCACGGACATCTGCGCGCCCAACGCCTCCCACGTCTCCTTCGAGCTGCACAAGGGCGAGATCCTCGGTCTGGGTGGCCTGGCCGACTGCGGCATGCACGAGGTGGGACGCATCCTGTTTGGCCTTGACCGCAAGGACTCCGGCCGGGTGGAGCTGGCCGACGGGACGGAGATCAAAACCCCGGTCCAGGCCATCAAGCTGGGCGTCGGCTACCTCTCCAAGAACCGGGACACGGAGGCGGTCATCCTGAACTACTCCATCGGCGACAACATCGTGATGCCCAGCCTCCCGGACCTCCGCAAGGGCCCCTTCATGCCCAAGCGGGCGGAGCGGGAGATGGCGGATGACTGGGTCGATCAGCTGGAGATCAAGTGCAACGGCTCCAAGCAGTATGTCAAGGAGCTCTCCGGCGGCAACAAGCAGAAGGTGGTTCTGGCCAAATGGCTGGCGAAGGACTCCCAGATCCTGATCATGGACTGCCCCACCCGCGGCATCGACATCGGCGTGAAGGAGATCATCTATCAGCTGATGATGTCCCTCAAGGAGCAGGGCAAATCCATCATCATGATCTCCGAGGAGATGCCGGAGCTGATCGGTATGTCCGACCGCATCCTGGTCATGAAGGATTACAAGATCAACAAGGAAATCCTGCGCAGTCCCGAGGTGAACGAGCAGGAAGTCGTCCAGTACATGGTGTGAGGAGGGGAGGAAGACAATGGCTGATAAGGCATTGAATGCGAAAAAGTATCAGAAGTCCGCGTTGATCTCGGATCTGCTGCCCCTGGGCGGTCTGATTGCCGTCGTCATCCTGTTTGGCATACTGACGAAGGGGAAGATTTTCAGCTCCTTCAGTCTCCAGACGATCTATAACCAGAGCTTCCTGTACATCCTGGGCGGCCTGGGCTGCGCATTCCTGTTTGCGCAGGGCGCCATTGACCTGTCCATGGGCGCGGTGATTGCGCTCTGCTCCATCCTGGGTGCCTTTGCGGCGAATCAATACGGCATCATCGCCTGCATCCTGGTCTGCCTCATCGTGGGCACCATCTGCGGCACCATCACCGGATTCATTTATTCCCACACCAACATAGCGGTGTTCATCCTGGGCCTTTCGGTCTGCTTCCTGATCAAGGGCACCCTGTATCAGATCACCAACGGGCAGGCGTCCATCTCCATCCCCTATGCGGACAAGAAGATGTTCACCCCCATCTGGATCAGCGCCGTGGTCATGGTGGTTTTTGCGCTGATCATCTACTACCTGTTCGAGTACCACACCATGGGCAAGCACAGCAAGGCCATCGGCGCCGGGATCGCCGCGGCAGCCCAGTCCGGCGTGGACGTGACGAAGATCAAGTGGCTGGGCTTTGTGATCTCCGGCTTCACCTGCGGCATGGTGGCCTTCTTCACGATGGTCAAGACCGGCTCCGGCGGCCCCGCCACGGGCTCCAACTTTGAGTTCAATGTGATGATCGCCATGATTCTGGGCGGAATGCCCAGCGAGGGCGGTGCCCGGGCAAAGATCAAGTCCTGCTTCATCGGCGCGATCCTGATCGCCTTTTACAGCAACGGCATGGTGCTGCTGGGCGCGGATTCCCGGGTGCAGGAGATTTTGAAGGGCGTTGTGTTCATCGTCGTCATCGTCGGCACCTACCGGATGCAGATGCAGGCGGAGGGAAAGAAAGCGTTCCAGTTCTTTGGCCTGAAGCTGGCAAAGAAGAACGGATAAGTCAGTCTCTTACGGGGAATCCCGTTTGAAAATGAAAAAAATAATGGAGGAAGAACAATGAAAAAACTGTTTAGTCTGATTTTGGCTCTGGCTATGGTGTTCGCCCTGGCCGCCTGCGGCTCCGACTCCGGCTCTGCCCCCGCGGCTGCCGGCTCCGCCCCCGCTGCCAGCGCCAACGGTGAGGATGCCGCTCCCGCTGCCAGCGGCCAGTCCTTCAACATCGGCGCCGTCACCACCGGCTCCACCGACGCCACCAGCAAGCCCCTCTACGACTCCATGGAGCAGGCCATCAAGGCGCTGGGCTGCAACTACATCGAGTCCGCCATGGAGGAGGACTCCGGCGACGGCGTTCTGAACGCGGTCAACAACCTGCTCTCCACCGGCGTGGACGGCCTGATCGTCCCCAACGTGGCGTCCATGTACGGCCTGATCCCCACCATCGCCGACCTGTGCGAGCAGAACAAAGTGTACTTCTCCCTGTTCTGGACCAACCTGGACGAGGGCACCGAGGAGTATGACGCCTGCATGAACAACCCCTACTTCATCTCCACCACCTGCGAGGATGACGTCTACTCCGGCTACTGGGCCGCCAGCGTCGTGGGCAAGCTGGGCGTCGAGAAGATCTGCACCATCACCCTGCCCGACGGCTTCACCACCACCAATATGCGCAATGAGGGCCTGGAGAAGGCCTGCAAGGAGTACAACATGACCGTTCTGGGCTCCTGCTCCGACGTCTCCCTGACCACCAGCTCCGCCGGCGGCACCACCATCACCGAGGATTTCCTGGCCGCCTATCCTGACACCGAGGCCATTGTGGTTCTGGGCATGTCCCAGTATGTCCTGCCCGGCATCGCCCAGGCGCTGGAGGACGCCAACCGCACCGACATCCAGGTCGCCGGCATCGACTTCAACGAGTATCAGCAGGACTACATGAACTCCGGCATCCTGGACGGCATCATCGGCGGCCACTTCGCCGGCCCCACCTACTCCGTCATCCTGATGGTCAACCGGCTGCAGGGCAACCCCCTGGCTGAGAGCGGCGTCATCCTGCGCGACAGCTTCATCGAGCTGGGCAGCGCCGAGGAGGCCGACGAGTACGCCACCAAGATCTATGGCAACTGCCTGTACACCGACGAGCAGCTGGCCAACTGCCTGGTTTCCAACAACCCCGACTTCACCTATGACGACCTGGTGGCCATTGCCGACGCCTATGGCCTGGAGGACATCCTGTCCCGCACCCAGGGCTGAACGAATGACGGCTGACCGGATCCGAACGCCGGATCCGGTCAGCGCAGAAACCTGAAACCTGTGGAGGTTAATATGAAAGCAAAAGTGATTGGACAAAAAATTGTTGCCACACTGATTATTCCGTGCGCTGTATATTTACTGTTCCTGATTTTGAGGCCACAGGTTTTCGGCCAGACGTCCCTGATCTGGACACTGTTTAATCAGTCCATCGCGAATATCATTATGGCATGGGGCCTGAGCTTTGAGATGACGGCGGGCAATATGGATATGTCCGTCGGCGCGGAGATGATCCTGGGTTCTCTGGTGGGCTGTATGTTCGCCAAGACATTGGGTATTCCCGGCATCATCCTCGGCGCGCTGCTGGTGGCCCTGATCATCGGTGTGCTGAAATCCGTGCTGAGCGCACTGATCAATATGAAGACCATGATCATCTCCATCGCCTATACCCTGATCCTCGGCTCTGTGGGCTATCTGGTGGTCAAGGGCGAGTCGGTCATCATCACCTCCGACCAGACCACCCTGGGCAAGTTCCCCTACACCCTGATCATCCTTGTGGTCGCCGGCATTGTGATGTATGTGCTGGACCGCTTCAGCGTCTTCGGCGCCCACTGCCGTGCGCTGGGCGGCAACGAGAACCTGGCTGTGGTGGCCGGCATCAAGAAGAAGACGGTGGAGACCAAGGCGATCTTCATCTGCTCCATCTACGCCGCGCTGTCCGCCATCATCTACCTCAGCCGCGGCGCGGGTACGGCGGCGCAGACGGGCCTGAGCTCCATGTCCACCGTGTTCGGCGCCATGACCGGCGTGTTTATCGCCATGATCCTGGTGAAGTACATCAACATGACTGTGGGCATCGTGGTCGGTGTGGTCAGCATGAATATCATCACCATCGGCCTGATCGCGCTGAACATGCCCTCCTCCATGAAGGACTCCGTGAACGGCGGCTTCCTGCTGCTGCTGATGATCATCAACGACATCATCCAGAAGCGGGAGGCGGATAAGCTTTACCGCGCGGCCTCCATGACCCGCATCACCGAAGAGCAGGCCGTCGCCGCCGAATAAGCCGAATGTGCGGCCGCAGAAACCCATCCGATTACAGAAAGTTGAGGTCAAACCATGCCTTTGAAAAAGCCCCTGAAGCCATATCCCTTTGACAAATACGGTTACAGCGAGATCCGCGTAATCGATGATACCGATACCGCCTGCGAGGGCGACGACGCCTTTGCCATTGCCCAGCTGCTGCTGACTAGCAAGCTGGATGTCCGGGCCATCAACGCGGCCAACTTCCTGCACCTGGAGGACTCAGCCCAGCAGAGCTATGACGCCATTGTCAAGCTGGTGGACGCCATGGGCCTGACCGGTGAGGTCAAAATCAACCACGGCAGCCTGCCCATGAAGTCCGAGACCGAGTATGAGACCTCCGAGGCCTCCGATTTCATCATCGAGGAGGCCATGCGGGACGATCCCCGGCCGCTGTTTGTGGTCTCCCAGGGTGCCATCACCAACATCGCCATCGCCCTGAAGGAGAAGCCGGAGATCGCCAAACGGATGCACTGCATCTGGATCGGCGGCCAGACCTACCCGGAGGGCGGCTGGGAGTTCAACCTCTCCAACGATGTGATCGCCGCCCGGGTGGTCATGAACAGCGAGATGGGCCTTTGGCAGGTTCCCGCCAATGTCTATTCCATGATGCGCATCAGCTTCGGCGAGCTGTATGAGAACCTGTACGACTGCGGCAAGGCGGGCAGATATCTGTGCGAGCAGCTGTGGGACTGCAACAAGCGGATGCAGGATATGTTCAACGGCGGCCCCAACGCCCTGGGCGGTGTGACCGGAGATGACGGCGGCCTGCTGACCCAGCAGATGGCGAACCGGCCCATCGAGTTCTACGCCACCTTCTCCAGCGGCGATATGTGGCAGCTGGGAGACAGCCCGGTGGCCGGACTGCTGCTCAACTGCCAGCCCTATGACCGGGAGATCATCGGCGCGCCCTATATCAATGATGACTCCACCTATACGCTGCGGCCGGACAACCCCCGCAAGATCGCAGTTTATAAGACCATCGACAGCGGCTTCATCTTCAAGGATTTCTTCTTCAAGATGCGCTATCAGTACGGCGAGAATTCATAAGACCATTTGTTCACGAAATAGTTTCCCTTCCACGATACGGCCTGCAGCCTTGGGTTGCAGGCTGTATCGCTAAAGGATGGATGGG
>JAFVAS010000103.1 GCA_017480395.1 Oscillospiraceae bacterium
GCTGTCGGGGGTGCAAATCAATCGGCCCAGGGCCGCGGCGCCGCACTTCGTCGGTGCGGGTCTCGTATACCATGGCCGCACAGCGGGTATGGTATCATTTGTCACGCTTTTCAGCTGCCGCATAGGCGGCGAGAAAAACGACTGGAAATCAATTATACGAAACGCCTTTGCGTTTAGTATATCATAGTTCGCCCCCTCCTTCAATCAGCCCAGATCGACATTTTGCGATGGAAATATTAAGATTTGTGGTAGATCTCCCCCGCCGCCGCAGGGATCGCCGGGACAGGGCGCGCGCAAAAAAGCCGCCCGCCGAGCAAAAAATCGGCGGGCAGCGCTGTGTTCATTGATGGAACCGGAGGGAGGAGGGATGATTGCGCCCCCAGAAGAGGTAGAGCAGCAGGGAGAGGATGGTCGCGGCGGAGACGATGAGGAACATCATCTTGTAGCCCACCCCGGCGATCAGCACCCCGGCGATGCCGCCTCCGCCGCCCAGGCCGATGTCGTAGGCGCACAGGAAGGTGGAGTTGGCGCTGCCCCGGCGCTCCGGCGGGGCGATGTGCACCGCCATGGACTGGAGGGCCGGCTCGATGCCGCCAAAGGCGTAACCGGCCAGCACGGCGGAGAGATAGAAGGTCACCGCGTTGGGGACCAGGGCCAGCAGCAGGAAGGCCGCGAACATGGCGGCGTTGCAGGTGTAGACAAAGATGCCCTCCCCCTTCTTGTCGGCCAGCCGTCCCACGGTGAGCCGCACCAGCACCAGCATGACGGCGGTGATGAGGAAGAAGACGCCGCCGGAGGGCAGGCCGTGCTCCGCGGCGAACTTGGAGAGGAAGTTCTCCAGCGCGCCCCAGGTGAGCAGAAAGACCAGGCAGATCACCGAGGCGGGCACCGCGTCGGCGTCGATCAGCCCTTTGAGGGTGAGGGGCTGCTTCTCCGCCACGGGCCGCTGGTGGGTGCGCATGCACAGAAAGAGCACCAGGGCGACCGCCATGAACCCGGTGGCCACGGCGAACATCAGCACCCAGCTGACCCCCTTCAGGGCCAGGCTCAGGGCGGGGGCCATGGAGGTGGCCAGGGCGGTGGCCATGCCGAAATAGCCCATCCCCTCGGCGAACCGGCTCTGGGGCAGGGCGTCGCTGGCGATGGTAGCGGTGGAGGTGTTGGAGAAGGCCAGGGACACGCCGTGGAGCATCCGGCACACCAGGGCCAGGGCGATGGCGCAGGTGATGGAGTAGCCCAGGGCGG
Source organism: Oscillospiraceae bacterium (assembly GCA_017480395.1). Lineage (GTDB taxonomy): Bacteria > Bacillota > Clostridia > Oscillospirales > Oscillospiraceae > UMGS1766. The sequence goes on from JAFVAS010000103.1 coordinate 1,246, forward strand.
CCAGCATCGTCGAGGAGAGATAGCCCAGGGGCATCAGCCCCATCCCGATCACCCCGACGATCAGAATGCTCTTGCGCTTGCCGTTGTTGAGCAGCCAGCCGATGAAGGGCCGCAGCACCACCGCCACGGCAGAGAAGGCAAAGGCGGCGATGCCGGCCACGTCCTCCCCCATCCCCAGCACCTCATCCAGGAACATGGGGAAGGTGTTCAGCACCATAATGTGGTTCATAAAGACCAGGAAATTGATGAGGATGATCAGCACAAAATCCCGGTTCCAGAGGGTTTCCCGTTTCTGTTCAGACATATTTTTCTTCCCTTTCTGCCCCATTGGGGCAAAATATATAAATATAAAAACGCAAAAAAGCAACGGGCCCCTCGCAACCGGACTTATGCCAGCGTGAGCGACTCGTTGCTTTTATTATTTTAAATCAGACGCCGAAAAATTGCAACTCTTTTTTTCCGGGGCGGCAAAACAATTGAAATAGGCGGGAGAATATGCTATAATGGCCCACAATCCCAAAGAAAAAAGGAGTGCAATTTCTTCTATGAGTGACCCGCTTATAGGCCACATTTTATTGACCCTGATTCTGATCCTGATCTCCGCCCTGATGACCGCCGCCGTCGGTGCCGTGGAGGCCCAGAACGCCGCCAAGCTGAAGGCCGACGCCGAGCAGGGCGACGCCCGGGCAAAGCGTGTGCTCCCCCTGGTGGAGGTGCCCGCCCCCTTCCGCTTCTCGGCCCAGGTGGTGTCCGCCCTGTGCGCCCTGCTGCTGGGGGCCTTCGGCACCGGGCACTATGCCCCGGCCATCACCTATGTTTTGATGCGCTTGCCCGCTCTGGCCGGTCACGCCGTGCTCGTCTACACCCTGGTGGTGATCCTGCAGGCGCTGGTGCTGACCTGGCTCTACCTGGTGCTGGGGCGGCTGGTTCCCCGCCGTCTGGCGGAGCAGCGGCCCGTCCAGGCCCTGCGCATCTGTCTCCCCTTCGCCCGGTTTTTCATCGCCCTGCTGCGGCCGCTGATCGCCCTGGCCTCCCTGTGTGCCCGGGGACTGCTGCGGGCCCTGGGGATGAACGGCCAGGCCGAGAGCGACACCGTCACCGAGGAGGAGATCCGCCTGATGCTGGACGAGAGCGAGGAGGAGGGCCTGATCGAGTCCACCGAGGGCGAGATGATCGACAACATCTTCGAGTTCAACAACATCCAGATCTACGACGTGATGACCCACCGGGTGGACGTGGAGACCATCGACATCGAGGACTCCCGGGACGAGATCACCGAGCTGATCCGCCGCACCGGCTTCTCCCGCTTCCCGGTCTATGAGGACAACCCCGATCACATCATCGGCATCCTCTATGTCAAGGACTTCTTCCTCCGCTCCGACCAACCCATCCGCGCGCTGCTGAAGGAGCCCATCTTCGTCCCGGATTCCATGATCTGCGACGACCTGTTCCACAAGATGCAGCGGGAGCACACCCATTTCGCCGTTGTGACGGACGAATACGGCTCCTTCCTGGGCATCATCACCCTGGAGGATCTGCTGGAGGAGATCGTCGGCAACATCTACGACGAATACGACAAGCGCCGGGAGTATATCACCCCCAACCCCGACGGCAGCTGGCTCATCAGCGGCCGGGCGGAGCTGAAGGACGTGGAGAAGGCCCTGGACATCGACCTGCCCGAGCAGGACGACTTCAACACCCTGGGCGGCCTGGTGCTCAGCGTCACCGCCGAGATCCCCCGGGACGGGGCCTAGTTTGAGGTGGAGGTCGCCGGGGTGCACATCAAGGTGCTGCGGGTGTCGGATCGCCGCATTGAGGAGACCCAGGTCACCCTCCTGCCCCGGGATGAACCCCCATAATGTTTGACGAAAGACCCGAACGGCCCTGGCGGGTTCGGGTCTTTCCCCTTGCGAGGTGAACCACAATGGAACAGACCACCTTCTTTGACCGATCCGTACCCCAGCCCCTGGCCGCGCGGCTGCGCCCCCAGACCCTGGAGGAGTATGTGGGCCAGACCCACCTGCTGAGCGAGGGCAAGGTGCTGCGGCGGCTGATCGAGAGCGAC
>JAFVAS010000104.1 GCA_017480395.1 Oscillospiraceae bacterium
ACGGCCTACAACGCGGTGGCGGAGGAGGCAGTGCTGGAGGGCACCACCCGCACCATCACACCCGAGACCCGGAAGCAGCTGGCGGAGCAGCTCACCGAGACCGCCCAGTCCATCGCCGCCCTCTACGGCGGAAGCGCCGAGGTGGAGTGGCAGCACATCAGCTCCGCCCTCTATAACGACGCCCAGGTCTGCGCCGAGGTGCGCACGCTGGGGGCGGCGGCGCTGCCCCATATCCATTTCGTCGATGACCGGCCCTTCTCCCTGGCCGGGGACAACTTTGCCGAGTTCAACCTGGAGAAGCCGGGGGCCTATCTATTTCTCGGCACCTGGGACCCGGATCGCCCGGAGACCCACAATTCCATCCACAATAACCGCTTTAACCTGGACGAATCCGTCCTCTCCTCTGGCGCCGCGATTTACGCCGCCTATGCCCATTGGTGGCTGACGGAGGGGAGGGAAAAAGCCTTGGGGGAGAACGACTGACAATGAAAACGCCTTTACGGTATCAGATGTCGGAATACGACTGCGGGCCCACCTCTATGCTCAACGCTGTCAGCTATCTCTTTGAGCGGGAGGCCGTCCCGCCGGAGCTGATCCGCAACATCATGCTCTTCACCCTCGACGTCTACAACGACGCCGGGGACTTTGGCCGCAGCGGCACCTCACCGGCGGCCATGGCCTTTCTGAGCAATTGGCTGAGCTGCTTTGGCCGGGTGGGCAAGCTGCCGGTCTCCAGCCGGTATCTCTCCGGGGACAGCGTGTTCTTCGGCCCCACCAGCCTCATCAACGACGCGCTGAAGCGGCGCGGCGCGGTGGTGCTCCGGCTGTTCCTGGAGGGGGCACACTATGTGGCCCTGACCGGCATCAGCGACGAGGGGGTGCAGGTCTTTGACCCCTATTTCGGCTACCGCACGCCGGATCAGCGGGTGAAGTATGTGGGCGACCGCCCCTGGGCCTGCAACCGCGTCATCCCGCTGGAGGTCTTTGACAGCGAGGGCACTGCGGACTACAACCTCGGCCCGATGGAGGGCCGGGAGGCGGTGCTGATCTTCAACAACAACACGATGCTGACCGAAGAGGACACCGTGGAGTACATCATTTGATTTTTATTTAAAATGGAGGCGATCCCAATGATCCCCACACCGGAGCAGGCCTACGCCCTGCTGCAGGAGTATAACGAGGGGGAGTTCCACCTCAAGCACGGGCGCATTGTAGGCGACGTGATGCGCTGGTACGCCAACGAGCTGGGCTACGGCGAGGAGGCGGACTTCTGGCAGACCGTGGGCATTCTGCACGATCTGGACTTTGAGCGCTGGCCGGAGGAGCACTGCACCCGGAGCCAGATCATCATGCGGGAGCGGGACATCGATGAGTCGGTGATCCGCGCCACCGCCAGCCACGGCTACGCCCTGACCGTGGACATCAGGCCGGAGCACGAGATGGAAAAGGTGCTCTACGCCACCGACGAGCTGACGGGCCTGATCGGTGCGGTGGCGCTGATGCGCCCCTCCAAGAGCGTGTCCGACATGGAGGTCAAGTCGGTCAAAAAGAAGTATAAGGACAAGAAGTTTGCCGCCGGCTGCTCCCGCGAGGTCATCGAGCGGGGTGCGGAGATGCTGGGCTGGGATCTGAACACCCTGATCCAGCGCACCATCCTGGCCATGCGGGCGAGCGAAAACGTCGATTGATCCCATTGCCCCGGAAGGAGATTCCGGGGCAATTTATCTTCTGTTGGAATCGGATAGGTTTTCTTCGCCCGCTCCGCCTTTTTTCGTGTAAAATATTGAAATTCAGTTTGCACTTGACATCCTCTGATTTCTGCGCTACAATCACTACTGGATTAGTTGCATCTAACTTTCGGTAGCGCTGTATAACGAAAGATAGCGTTATATAACAAAAGCTGGTGCAGGTTAACAACGGGAGGCAGGTGCGCGCGATGCGCCGATGGTTTTCTGGGTTCAGGAGAGCCGCGGCGGCAGCTGCGGCGGCGCTGATCCTCCTGTCCGCCCTCGCGGGCTGCGGTACCCCCCGGCGGGATCTCCCGCTGAGTCAGCGTATCACCAACATGGAGGAGATCATCGCCTCCGTCCGGCAGGGGCTGCGGGGCCATGCCCGCTCCATCACCATCACCTTTGACTACGGCAGCGACATCTTTGAGGAGCTCAACGGCGTCATCGGTGCCTGGATGGAGGAGGCGCTGGCCGAGACGGATGCCCCCGACGAGGGGGACTACCTCCGCTATCAGTCCGGCGGCTATACATACAACAGCAGCTATACCATAGAGGATGGCCGCTGGCGCTATACCGTCCGGCTCACCCCCGACTACTACACCTACCTCTCCCAGGAGGAGCAGGTGACCCAGGCGGTGGAGGAGATTCTGGACGACCTGGCGTTCCGGCGGAGCACCTCTGACTATGAGAAGATCCGCGCGATCTACGATTACCTCTGCGCGAATGTGGCATACGACAAGGTGCACCAGAAGAATCCCTACTCCCACCTGAAGTCCACGGCCTACGCCGCGCTGATCCAGCATACGGCGACCTGTCAGGGCTACTGCACGGCGCTGTACCGCCTCCTGCGGGAGAGCGGCATCGAGTGCCGCATCGTGACAGGGACGGCCTCCGGCGAGGAGGGCGTGGAAAAGCACGCCTGGGTGATCGCTGCCCTGGACGGGCAGTACTACAACCTCGACCCCACCTGGGACGCGGGGAGTGAGGAATACCGCTTCTTCCTGCTGGGGGAGCGCGCGTTTGCCGACCATCTCCGCGGGGAGGAGTTCGAGACGGAGGCGTTCCGAACCCGTTATCCCATGGCGGAGACATCCTATATTCCTTGAAAGAAGGACCTGGAACACAATGAGAAGTTTGAGAAGATTCGGGTGCGCGCTGCTCTCTGTGCTGATCGTGCTCTCCCTGGCCATTCCGTTCGCGCTGGCCGCGGACGAGGTCTATCTGACCTGGGACGAGTATGTGGAGGCCAACAACGTCACCTCCTGGAACTACAACGACCAGGCGGTGGTGATCGCCGAGGTCGCCAACCACGCCGTCGAGCTCTACGAGGCGGGGGAGCGGGAAGAGGCCTACGAGTACGCCAAGGCCACCTACTGGGGCTATTATGAGGTCTCCGGCTTTGAGCGCAACACGATGAACTATATCTCCGGCTCCCGGGTCAGCGAGGTGGAGCTCGCCTTCACCACCCTGCGCAAGTCCATCAAGAAGGATCAGGGGGCCGAGGCCGCCCGGGCCGCCGCCGACGCGCTGATCGACCTGCTGGTCACCGACGGCGCGATTCTGAGCCCGGAGGGCGCGATCTTTACCAACGTGGCGGAAAGCCAGGACGAGGCGGAAGCGGACGCCGGTGCCGCCGCCGACTTCGAGCTGGGCTATTTCCTCACCTGGGACGAGTACAAGGAGGCCTACGGGATCACCTCCTGGAACTATAACGATCAGGCCATCGCCATCGCCGGCGTCGCCTACCACGCCATTGACCTGTACGAGGCGGGCGAGCTGGAGGAGGCCTATGAGTACGCCAAGGCCACCTATTGGGGCTATTACGAGGTCTCCGGCTTTGAGCGCAACACGATGAACTACATCTCCGGTTCCCGGGTCAGCGAGGTGGAGCTCGCCTTCACCACCCTGCGCAAGTCCATCAAGAAGGATCTCGGCGTGGACGCGGCGCGGCAGGCCGCGGACGACCTGGTGGAGCTGCTGGTCACCGACGGCGCGATTCTGAGCCCGGAGGGTGCCCTCAACGTCACCAAGTCCGCCGACACAGAGACGGGGACGGAGGCGGCAGCGGAGGAGACCACCACCGAGGTCAAGACCGGAACCTCCATCGGCAGCTCCGTGGCCGTGTTCCTGGGCAGCTTTGCCATCATCCTGCGGGAGGGCCTGGAGGCCATCCTGATCGTCGGCGCGATCATCGCCTATCTGATCAAGTCCGGCAATAAGAAGGGCGTTCTGCCCGTCTACATCGGCTCCGCCCTGGGCGTGGTGTTCAGCTTCATCATGGCCGGCATTCTGAACTGGCTGCTGGCCCGCAGCGCCGAGTACCACATGAGCCAGGAGGTCATCGAGGGCATCGCCGCCCTGACGGCTGTGGTCGTTCTGTTCTGGGTTTCCAACTGGATGGTCTCCAAGTCCGAGTCCGCCGCCTGGACCCAGTATATCGAGGGGCAGGTCGCCTCTTCCTCCTCCCGGGGCAGCGCCTTTGCCCTTGCCTTCACCGCCTGGCTGGCCGTGTTCCGCGAGGGCGCTGAGGTCATCCTGTTCTACCAGCCCATGCTGGCGGAGGATCGGCCCGACATGGTGTGGCTGGGCTTCGGCGTCGGCGTCGCGGCTCTGGTGGTCGTGTTCCTGCTGATCCGTTTCCTGTCTGTCAAGCTCCCCCTCAAGCCCTTCTTCATGGGCACCAGCATCCTGATGGCCATCATGTCCATCTCCTTCCTGGGCGCCGGCATCAAGGAGCTGATCGAGGGCGCGGTCTTTGAGGAGATCGAGTTCATCGACCTCAGCTGGGTTTCCAACAGCCCCAAGTGGCTGAGCTGGATCCCCTACAACGACACGCTGGACGTGCTGGGTATCTATCCCCTGGTGGGCACCATCGTGCCCCAGCTGATCCTGCTGGCCATCACGGTCATCACCTTTGTGATGCACCTGCGCCGCAACAAGAAGATCCGCCTGGAGGCGGAGCAGAAGGCCGCCGAATAAGGCCGACAGATTCTCTCTGGAATTTACCTCTCACGCCCTGAAGCATGCCGGGGCGGAGCAGGGGATTCACAATAAAATAATCCATAAGGAGGAAAAGCAATGAAGAAGATTCTTGCACTGATCATGGCCCTGACCATGGTCGCCGCGCTGGCCGCCTGCGGCAGCAGCGCTGCCCCTGCCGCGTCCGCCGCTCCCGCTCCCGCTGAGAGCGCCGCTCCCGCTGAGTCCGCCGCTCCTGCCGAGCCCGCCGCTCCCGTTGAGGAGACCCAGGGCGAGGTCGCCAATGAGCCCGCCGACACCGATGAGCCCGAGGGTGGCTTCGCTGAGATTCCCATCTGGGAGGATGAGGAGCTCGAGTTCATGAACATCAACGGCGTGTTCTTCCAGCCCGTGCCCATGTCCGACGGCAACAGCTATGAGGACTACAACATGCACTTCGAGGCTGACATCTCCGCCCTGCCCAACGATCTGGGCTACGGCGTGGGTGACTGGATCCCCTACCTGACCGTGGACTATGAGATCACCGCCTCTGACGGCTCCGTCGCTGCTTCCGGCACCTTCATGCCCATGAGCGCGGATGACGGCCCCCACTATGGCGCCAACATCAAGCTGGAGAACGCTGACACCTATTCCGTCACCCTGAAGATCTACAGCCCCGCTGACAACAACTATCTGGTCCATCTGGACGACGAGACCGGCCCGGGCGGCAACTTCGACAACTATGAGTGGCCCCTGGTCCTCGACCTGCCCGACGTGTGGGATTACACTCCCCAGGAGTGGTAATCTGACGGTGGTAGTTTAACCAACTGAACCGCTTTACAACAGGTCAATACCGCATTTGCGGTATTGACTTGTTGCGGCGTGTAGAGCATTCTTTTTCTTTGCAGATTTGTGGCCGAAACCGCAGGCCATCGGCACCGTTTGACACGGATGACCCGCTGTTTTGGACATAAATCTGGGATCGAGGTACTGTCATGCTGAAATATCTGATTACAGGAACACAAAGCCTGATCGTCGCCGGCGTCCTGCTGGGCATGCTTCTGGCCTACCACGCCCTGGTCTATGGAAAGCTGGGGCGGCGGATCGTCGGCATCGGGGCGCTGGTCGGCCTGGTGGGCGCCATCGTCATGTCCTACCTGAAGAACAAGACGAAGCTGATCGACACCGGCGCGTGGAACATCCGCATCTTCACCGTCACGGCGTGCGCGCTGCTGCTGCTGATCGTGCTGGACGCCGTGGGGCCGCTGCGCCGGAGGAAATTCCCCGCCGTGCCTGTGCTGGGCGGCCTGCTGGCCGGGCTGCTGCTCTTCTATGTGCTGCCGGATGTGCTGGCCTATCCCTACACCATTGTGCTGGGCGGCACCTCCGTGGTCTCCACGGATTTCATCTACCGTATGATCGGCCTGGTGCTGAGTGTTCTGCTGGTGGCGCTGTCCACCCTGGCGGTGCACAACGTCTGCCTGCGGGTGAGCCCGGGTTTGGTGGGCACGCTGATGAAGGTCGCGCTGGGCATCAACTCGCTGCAGCAGATCAGCAAGATCGTGCAGACCCTGCTGGCCCGGCGGATCATCGTCAACCACACCCTCTTCCAGATCGTCAAATTCACCTCCAATCACTCGGACTGGTTTATCTACGCGACGCTTTTGGTGGCGCTGGTGTGCCCGGTGCTTCTGTGGGTCAGGAGCTTCCATGTGAACGAGCCCTACGAGAACCCGGCCCAGCACCGGAAGATCCGCGCCAAGTGGCGCACCTCCCGCCGCTGGTCCACGACGGTGATCGTCTGTATGGCGCTGGTGACGCTGACTCTGACGGCCATCAACGCCTACGCCAACCGGCCGGTGGAGCTCTCCCCCACGGAGGAGTGCGAGCTGCGGGGCGACAGCCTCTACATCTCCTTTGAGCAGGTGGAGGACGGGCATCTGCACCGCTTTGCCTACACCACGGACAACAACATCACCGTCCGGCTCATCGTCATCAAAAAGCCCAACTCCTCCGCCTACGGCATCGGCCTGGATGCCTGCGACATCTGCGGCGAGACGGGCTATTACGAGCGCAATGGCCAGGTGGTCTGCAACCGCTGCGACGTGGTGATGAACGTCAACACCATCGGCTTCAAGGGCGGCTGCAACCCGATCGTCATCGACTATCGAATCGAGGGCGGCTATATCATCGTCCCCACCGAGACGCTGGTGGAGCATGAAAAGGAATTCAAGTAAGGGGGCGTAAACATGTTTCTGCGAATGATCCGCGGCGCGTTTACGCGCCAATGGAAGAAAATGCTGATGATCGCGCTGACCATCGCCCTGGGCGCGTCGCTGGCCACGGCCATGCTGAACGTCATGCTGGACGTGGGCGACAAGGTGGCCCAGGAGCTGAAGACCTACGGCGCGAACATCACCGTGGTGCCAAAGTCCACCTCGGTGCTCTCCAACCTCTACGAGCTGGAGGACGGCGAGGCGGTCTCGGATGAGTACCTGCTGGAGAGCGAGCTGGGGAAGATCAAGACCATCTTCTGGGCGTTCAACATCGTCGATTACGCGCCCTTCATCGACACCGAGGTCACGCTGCCCAGCGGCGCGGAGGCCCAGATGGTGGGCAGCTGGTTCAACCATCACATGGCGCTGGACACCGGCGAAACCCTGGACACCGGCATCCAGAATCTGCGCACCTGGTGGGACATCACCGACGGCTCCTGGCTGGACGAGCAGTCCGGCGCGGGGGAGGACGTGTGCATGATCGGCACGCTGCTGGCCCAGCGGGAGGGCGTGGGCGCCGGGGACACCCTGCGCGTTCAGACCCAGTACGGCGTGAAGGAGCTCACCGTGGTCGGCGTGTTCGACTCCGGAGGGGATGAGGACGAGCAGATCTTCGCCCCGCTGGACACCGTGCAGGCCCTCTCCGACACCGATGGCTGCGTCGCCAGCATCGAGGTCAGCGCCTTGACCACGCCGGACAACGAGCTGGCCGAAAAGGCGGCCAAGGACCCCAGCTCCCTGTCCATCAAGGATTATGAGACCTGGTACTGCACTGCCTACGTCAGCTCCATCTGCTATCAGATCCAGGAGGTCATCACCGACTCCGTCGCCTCCCCGGTGCGGCAGGTGGCGGACTCCGAGGGCGCGATTCTGGAGAAGACCGAGCTGCTCATGGTGCTGATCACCATCCTCAGCCTGATCGGCTCCGCCCTGGGCATCACCAATCTGGTGACGGCCAGCGTGATGGAGCGCTCCAACGAGATCGGCCTGCTCAAGGCCATCGGTGCCACGGACGGGCGCATCTCCGCCCTGGTGCTGACGGAGGTGATGATCACCGGAATCATCGGCGCGGTGATCGGATACTTTGCCGGCTTCGGCTTTGCCCAGATCATCGGCCACACGGTGTTCGGCTCCGCCATTGAGATGAAGCTGATGGTCATTCCCATCGTCGCCATCCTGACCCTGGCCGTCACCCTGGCGGGCAGCATCCCGGCCATCCGTATGCTGCTGCGGCTGCGCCCGGCGGAAGTGCTTCATGGGAGGTGATCGGCAATGACAAAACGCAAATTCTTTCTGAAAATGATCGCCACATCGCTGATGCGGCGGCGCTCCCGGATGCTGGTGGCGCTGCTGGCCATCGCGGTGGGTGCGACGATCCTGTCCGGCCTGGTCACCATCTACTACGACGTGCCCCGGCAGATGGGCGCTCAGTTCCGCAACTACGGCGCGAACATGATCTTCCTGGCCTCCTCCAACGACGCGAATTTCACCATGGAGAAGGTGGAGCAGGCGACCGCCCTCATCGACGATGGGGAGCTGGTGGGCGTCGCCCCCTTCCGCTACGAGTCGGTGCTCATCCATGAGCAGCCCATCGTCGCGGCGGGCACCAATATGGAGGGGGCCAAGGCCACCAGCCCCTACTGGTATATCAACGGCGAGTGGCCCGACGAGCGCGGTGAAATCCTCATCGGCGAGGACGAGGCCACCTATCTGGGCCTCAAGCTCGGCGACAGGTTCACCATGACCTACGCCGCCGACGAGGGGCAGCTGGCGGAGAACGGAACCACCCAGGCCGCCACCCTGGACATGACCGTGGTGGGCATTCTGGAGACCGGCGGCTCCGAGGAGGAGTACGTCTACATCTCCATGGAGGATCTGGAGGCCCTGGCGGGCACCGAGGGTGACCTGGATGTGGTGGAGCTCAGCGTCTCCGCGACCCAGGCGCAGCTCAGCGCCTATGTGGACGCCATCAGCCAGCGGGTGCCCGAGATCGCCCCCCGGCTGGTGAAGCGGGTCACCGAATCGGAGAGCACCGTGCTGACCAAGCTCCAGGCCCTGGTGTTCCTGGTGACCGCCGTCGTGCTGGTGCTGACCATGATCTGCGTGGCGACGACGATGACCGCCGTGGTCACGGAGCGCCGCAGGGAGATCGGCCTGCGCAAGGCCCTCGGCGCGTCGGATCGGAGCATCATCGGCGAGTTTATGGGCGAGGGGCTGCTGCTGGGCGGCATCGGCGGGCTGATCGGCTCCGGCCTGGGCTTTGCCTTTGCACAGGCCGTCAGCGTCAATGTCTTTTCCAGCTCCATCACCTTCCAGGCCTGGCTGCTGCCCCTGACGGTGATTGTCTCGATCCTCGTGACCGGGCTGGCGTGCCTCCTGCCGGTGCGCAGCGCCACCGAGGTTGACCCGGCCCTCGTCCTCAAGGGCGAATGATGATGATAGGAGGATTCCGGTTATGAGTCTGCTTGAACTGAGAAATATCTATAAAATCTACGGCGATCTCCACGCCCTGGACAACGTGAGCCTGAGCGTCGATAACGGCGAGTGGGTGGCCATCATGGGCCCCTCCGGCTCGGGCAAGAGCACGCAGATGAATATCATCGGCTGCATGGATAAGCCCACCACCGGCGAGGTGATCCTGGACGGGGTGGACATCGCGAAGGAGAGCGCCAAAAACCTGACCGCCATCCGGCGGGACAAGATCGGCCTGATCTTCCAGCAGTTCCACCTGGTCAACTATCTGACTGCGGTGGAGAACGTCATGGTCGCCCAGTATTACCACAGCCTGCCCGACGAGCGGGAGGCGCTGGAGGCCCTGAAGCGGGTGGGCCTCGGCGACCGGGCCAAGCACCTGCCCAGCCAGCTCTCCGGCGGCGAGCAGCAGCGCGTCTGCATCGCCCGGGCGCTGATCAACCACCCGGAGATCATTCTGGCCGACGAGCCCACCGGCAACCTGGACGAGGCGAACGAAAACATCGTGCT
>JAFVAS010000105.1 GCA_017480395.1 Oscillospiraceae bacterium
CCCAGCAGGATCACCACGTCCCCGGGGGCGGGCCGCTCCCGGCGCACGTTTTCCTGGGGCGCGGCGGCGATCACCGCGCCGATCTCCATCCGCTTGGCCGCGTAGCCGGGATGATAAAGTTCGTCCACGATACCGGTGGCCAGGCCGATCTGATTCCCATAGGAGGAATAGCCCGCAGCGGCGGTGGTGGCCAGCTTGCGCTGGGGCAGCTTGCCCGCCAGGGTCTCGTTCATGGGCACCCGGGGATCGCCGCAGCCCGTGACCCGCATGGCCTGATAGACGTAGGCCCGGCCGGACAGGGGATCCCGGATCGCGCCGCCGATGCAGGTGGCCGCGCCGCCAAAGGGCTCGATCTCGGTGGGGTGGTTGTGGGTCTCATTCTTGAACATCAGGAGCCAGTCCATCTCCGTCCCATCCACGTCCACCGGGATGTGGATGGAGCAGGCGTTGATCTCCTCCGACTCGTCCAGGTTGGGCAGCTCTCCCCGCTTTTTCAGCACCTTGGCCCCCAGGGTGCCGAGATCCATCAGGGTCTGGGGCCGCCGGGCGGCCTTCTCCTCCCCATAGACCTCCACCCGGCGCGCCAGGTAGCTCTCATATGCGGCGCGCACCTCCGGGTCGGCAATCTCGACGGAATCGATATGGGTGCCGAAGGTGGTGTGGCGGCAGTGGTCGGACCAATAGGTATCCACCAGGCGCAGCTCGGTGATGGTGGGGTCTCTCCCCTCCTCGTCCCGGAAGTAGGTCTGGAGGAATTTCAGGTCGTTCAGATCCATGGCAAGGCCATAGTCGGAGAGCATCTGCGTCAGCGCCGCCTCGTCCTTTGCCCGGAAGCCGTCCAGGGTGACGACGCTGGTGGGAATGTCGTAGCTCTGGGCCAGGGTCTCCGGCTTGTCCATGGATGCCTCCCGGGTTTCCACCGGGTTGATGAGATAGGCGCGGATTCTGTCCAGCTCCTCCTCGCTCAGCCTGCCCTGGAGCACGTAGATCTTGGCGCAGCGGACGATGGGCCGCTCGCACCCCGCCAGCAGCTGGATGCAATGGGCGCAGGAGTCCGCCCGCTGGTCAAACTGACCGGGCAGCGACTCCACCGCCAGGATGGAGTGCTCCCCCAGGATCTGGGGCAGATTCTCGTCATAGAAGGCGTCGCACATGGGCTCGGAGAAGACGGTGGTGCGGCTTTTCAGATAGACCGGGTAGTCCACCCCGTCCACGTCGTAGCGGTTCAGGATGCGCACGCCCTCCAGCCCGGCGATCCCCAGCTGCTCCCGCAGCTCGGCAAAGACCTTGCCCGCCTCCACGTCGAAGCCGGGACGCTTTTCCGCAAAACAGCGAAACACATAATTCATATCTCTTTCCTCCCAGACCGGACACCCGGTCAGAAATTACTTACAGGGCACCAATTGGATGACCGACGCCAGGGAACCCCGGGCGGGGCCCATGCGCCGGTGGCTGAAAAAGGCGTCAAGGTTATGGGCTGTACAGGCGTTGGAAACGCTGATGTTCTCCGGCCTAACCCCCGCCCGGAGCAGCCAGAGGCGGTTGATGCCCTTCAAATCCACATGGAATTTGCCATTCCCGTGGTCGTCCACAAGGGGCTCCGCCTCCGCCCCCAGGGAGGCGCGCATGGCCTCCGGCACGTCCCCGTCTGTCTCAAAGCAGCAGCGGGAGATACCCGGGCCGACGGCGCAGCGCAGGTCGGCCGGATCGGTGCCATAGACTGCAACCATACGCTCCACCGTCCTGGCGGCAATACCCAGGGCGGTGCCCCGCCACCCGCAGTGGCAGGCCCCCACCGCCCGGCGCACCGGGTCAAACAGCAGGACGGGGATGCAGTCGGCGGTGAAAATCACCAGGGGCAGATCGGGCACATCGGTGATGAGGCCGTCCGCCTCATAGTCCCGCACCCGGGAGAAGCCCTTCCCCGCGTCGTCTGCGGTGACGGTGCGGACAGCGTCCCCGTGCACCTGCCGGGCGCACACCATCCGCTCCGTCTCCGCGCCGATGGCAGCGCAGAAAATGCCGAAATTCTCCCGCACCTTCGCCGGGTCATCCCCCCGGCCAAAGCTCAGGTTCAGGGTGTCGAAGGGGGGCTGGCTCACCCCGCCCAGGCGGGTGGAGAAGCCGTGCACCGCCCCGGGCACCGCCAGGGACGGCGCGGTCAGCCAGACCAGCGCCCCGGCCTCATTGCGCGTAAAATCCATCTCTATCTTACAGATTCTCGTGATACTCTTTGCAGGTGCACTTCTTCCACTTCAAGCCGCTGCCGCAGGGGCAGGGGTCGTTGCGGCCGATCTTCTTGCTCTTGCGCACCGGCTGCTTTTTCAGGGTGCCGTCGGAGGAGCCGGACTCGCTGGTGACCTTGGCCACCGCCTTGCGCTCCATGGCGGCGGCGGGATTGACCAGCCGGGCGTGGAAGAGGCGCTTGATGGTCTCCTCTTGGATGGCCTGGCTCATGGCCTCGAACATCTCATAGCCCTCCCGCTTGTAGGCCACGACGGGATCCTCCTGGCCGTAGGCCCGGAGCTGGATGCCCTGCTTGAGGTCGTCCATAGCGTCGATGTGATCCATCCAGTACTCGTCCACCACCCGGAGCAGAACCACCCGCTCCAGCTCCCGCATGTTAATGCGGGGATCGGGGAACTCGTCGATCTCCCGCTCCTTATCGGCGTAGACGGCGAAGGCCCGCTCCTCCAGGGCGGCAATCAGCTCGTCGGCGTGCCGGTGGTTCAGCTCGTCATCGGTATAGTTCAGCTCCTCCTCCGTCAGGAAGAGGCCGCGGAACTCGGCGGTGATCCGCTGCCAGTCCTCGGCGGACATATAGGCGTGCTCCCCCACCGCGCTGCCCACGGCGCGGGAGATCATGCTGCGGAGCATGCCCGCGATGGACTCCTGGAGGTTCTCCCCGGAGAGGACGCGGCGGCGCTGGTCATAGATGACCTCGCGCTGGGTGTTCATCACGTTGTCGTAGTCCAGCACGCTCTTCCGGGTCTGGAAGTTACGGGACTCCACGGTGCGCTGGGCGGACTCGATGGCGTTGGAGAGGATCCGGGCGTCGATGGGGGTGTCCTCGTCCATGCCGACGCGGGTCATCAGGTTCTGGATGCGCTCCCCGCCGAAGAGGCGGAGGATGTCGTCCTCCAGCGAGAGGAAGAAGCAGGTCTCGCCCGGGTCGCCCTGACGGCCGGCGCGGCCCCGGAGCTGGTTGTCGATGCGGCGGGACTCATGGCGCTCGGTGCCCAGGATGAACAGGCCGCCGGCGGCGCGCACCTGGTCGGCCTCCACCTGGATCTCCGCCTTGTACTTCTCCATGGCGGCGGTGAACTGGATCCGTGCGGCCAAAATCTCCGCATTGTCGGTGTCGGCGTAGCCGGTGGCGTCAGCGATGACCTCGTCGGAGAAGCCCGCCTTGCGCA
>JAFVAS010000106.1 GCA_017480395.1 Oscillospiraceae bacterium
CCCGGAGGGGATGGGGGAGGAGGCGGCGCTGATCCACGAGGCCGGATATCTGGCCGGATTGTGGCTGGCCCCCTTTGTGGCGGAGACCAAGTCCGCCGTCTATCGGGAGCACCCGGACTGGTTTTTGAGGGTGCGGGGGGAGAAGTGGTACTGCGGCTCCAACTGGAGCGGGTTCTACTCCCTGGACATCGACAATCCCGAGGTGCAGGACTATCTGCGCCGGGTCTTTGACCGGGTGTTGCATGAATGGGGCTTTGATCTGGTCAAGCTGGACTTCCTCTATGGCGCCGCCCCCTTTGGCACCCGGGAGGAGAGCCGCGCCGGACGCATGATCCGGGCGATGGACTTTCTGCGGGAGCTGTGCGGCGACAAGCTGATCCTGGGCTGCGGCGTCCCGCTGTGGCCCGCCTTTGGCAAGGTGGATTATTGCCGCATCGGCTGCGACGTGGGACTGGACTGGAACGACAACCCCGTCATGCAGCGGCTCCACCGGGAGCGGATCTCCACGCTGCACTCGCTGCACAACACCATCTACCGGCGTCAGCTCTCCGGGCGGGCCTTTGGCAACGATCCCGATGTGTTCTTCCTGCGGGAGGACAACCTGAAGCTGACGGAGGAGCAGAAGGGCACCCTTGCCACCGTCAACGCCCTCTTTGGGTCGGTGCTGCTCACCTCCGACGACCCCAGCGACTACTCCGCGGAGCAGCTGCTGCGCTACCAGGCGGTTCGTCAGATGCGGGAGGCGCAGGGGATCACGGTGGACAACGAGACGATCCGCTTCACCTTAAACGGCAAGCCGGCTGAGCTGGGCCTGCCCCGCTGATTGGAGGTTTTTCAAGTGCAGGAATTGTGGAAAACGGAGTTTGCTGACCGTTGTCGGACGGGCTTTGAGTCCGCCTTTGGCTATGCGCCCCGGGCGCTGTATTCCTCCCCGGGCCGCACCGAGATCGGCGGCAACCATACTGACCATCAGCGCGGCTGTGTCCTGGCCGCCTCGGTGGATATGGAGACCGACGCCGCCGTCGCGTCCCGGACGGATTCCCTTGTCCGGGTGCAGTCGGAGGGCTATCCCCTGGTGCAGATCGACCTGAGCGACCTGTCCGTGCACCCGGAGGAGACGGGGAATACCGCCGCCCTGGTGCGGGGCGTCGCCGCCCGCATCGCGGAGCTGGGGCATCCCGTTGTCGGCTTTGACGCCTATATGGTGTCCAATGTCCTGGCCGGCTCGGGACTCAGCTCCTCCGCCGCCTTTGAGGTGCTGCTGGCCTCCATCTTCAGCGACCTTGGGGGCTGCGGCTTTACCGCCGTGGAGCTGGCCCAGATCAGCCAATGGACGGAGAACGTCTTCTTCGGCAAGCCCTGTGGCCTGATGGATCAGATGGCCTGCGCCGTCGGCGGGGCGGTGGGCATCGATTTCGCCGACCCCCAGCACCCCGTGGTCACCCCGGTCCAGGTGGATCTGGAACGGGAGGGATACGCCCTCTGCATCGTGGACTCCGGGGCGGATCACGCCGATCTGACGGCGGACTATGCCTCCATCCCGGAGGACATGGGGCGGGTGGCCGCCCACCTGGGGCATGACGTCCTGCGGGAGGTGGACGAGGCGGAATTTCTGGCCCGCCTGCCCGAGCTGCGGGTGAAATGCGGCGACCGCGCCGTTCTGCGCAGCATGCACTTCTTCTCCGATAACCGCTGTGCCGCCGAGGAGCTCCATGCCCTGGAGCGGGGGGACTTTTCCGCCTTCCTCGCCCTGGTGCGCTCGTCGGGCCACTCCTCCTGGGAGAAGCTGCAAAATGTGATTCCCACCGGGCGGATCGCGCATCAGGAGATGGCCTTCGCCCTGGCGCTGGCGGAGCAGCTGCTGGACGGGACGGGGGCCGTGCGGGTGCACGGCGGCGGCTTTGCCGGAACGATCCAGGCCTTTGTCCCCCTGGATCGGCTGGAGCCGTTCCGCCGCGGCATTGAGGCCGCGCTGGGGGAGGGCAGCTGCTATGTCCTCTCCATCCGGCCCTACGGAAGCCGCAAGGTTGCGGAGTATTGATCTATAATCGAAAAAGCCAGCCGTCTCGCAGTTGAGACGGCTGGCTTTTTTCTGTGCAGTTGTGGCTTAGAACGCGACCTCTTCCGGCTTGACCAGGAAGGCTTCACTCATGACATGCAGGGCCTCGTTCAGCTCGTGGACGTTGACCAGCAGGGAGATGTCCACGTCGGAGGTGGTGACCAGCATGACGGGAATGTCCGCCTCGGAGAGCAGGGAGAAGACCTTGGCGGCCACACCGGGGGTGTTGACCATCTCGGCGTCATAGAAGGCGATCTTGACATTCCCGGGCAGAATCTCGGGGGCGATGCGGATCTCGCCGTTGAGCTTGCCGAGAATGGTGAGGGCGCTGCCCAGGGCGTCGTCAGAGATGGTGAAGCTCAGCCGGACGGTGCCACCCTGGGGGGCGGTCTGGGAGATCATATCCACGTTGATGTCCGCCTCGGCAAAGGAGGTGAGCACCCGGGCCACCGCCTGCCCGGAGGGCAGGGAGGAGAGGGTGATGAGCGTGATATCGTTGGAATAGGTGATCTTGGTGATCTTCTGTGCCATGGAAAACCCTCCTTTTTACTGCTTACTGCGTCACCAGCATGGACATGTCGTAGAGACCGGGGGCCGAAACCTGGGTGAGGAATTTCGCCGCCTTGACCGCGCCGTTGGCAAAGATCTCACGGCTCATGGCGGTGTGCTTGATCTCGATGATCTCATCCCGTCCCGCAAACATGATCTCGTGCACGCCGACGATGGTGCCGCCCCGCATGGAGCTGATTCCGATCTCCTTCTTGTCCCGGCTCTGGCGGACACTGTGCCGCTCATAGACGTACTCGGGCTGGAAGCTCAGTCCCTCGGCGGCAGCGTCGGCAATCATCAGCGCGGTGCCGCTGGGGGCGTCCAGCTTGCGGTTGTGGTGCTTTTCCACAATTTCAATGTCGTAGCTGTCCCCCAGCACGGCGGCGGCCTTTTTCACCAGCTCCATCAGCACGTTGATGCCCAGGGACATGTTGGCGCTGCGGAAGATCGGGATGACCTTTGCGGCGGCTTCGATCTGCCGGAGCTGTTCCTCGGAATATCCCGTGGTGGCCAGCACCAGGGGCAGCCTGCGCTGGGTACAGAAGGAGAGCAGCCCCTCCAGAGCGGCGGGGTTGGAGAAGTCGATCACCGCGTCCGCCACGCCGGAGAAGTTGGCGGGGGAGACATAGACCGGATAGTCCCGCTGGGCCTGGTTCACGTCGAATCCGGCGACGACGGTGACGTCGGGATCGGCGGCGCAGATGGCCTCCACCACCTGGCCCATCTTGCCGTTGCAGCCGGAGATAATGATCTTTTGTGCCATGGGTGGTCTCCTCAATGCTTCAGCTCGATGCCGAAGTCCAGCAGGGTCTGGCGCAGCTTGGCGGCGTTGGCCTCGGAGATCTCGCACAGGGGCATCCGCAGCGCGCCGGAGTCCAGGCCGAGCATGGCCATGGCCGCCTTGACGGGGATGGGGTTGACCTCGATGAAGAGGGCGTTGACCAGATCGATGAGGTCGATCTGCATTCTGGCGGCCTCCTCAAATCTGCCCTCCAGGGCGAGGTGGGTCATGCGCACCATGTACTCGGGGGCCACGTTGGAGACGACGGAGATAACGCCCTTGCCGCCCAGGCTCATCAGGGGAACCACCTGATCGTCGTTGCCCGACCAGATGTAGAAGTCGTCACCGCAGCGCTTGCGGATATCCGGGATGGCGCTGAAGTTGCCCGACGCCTCCTTGACGCCCACGATGTTGGGGTGCTTGGAGAGGGCCTCATAGGTGGACACGGCGATGTTGCAGCCGGTGCGGGAGGGGACATTGTAGAGGATGATGGGGGTGTTCACCCGGTCAGCCACATAGGTGTAGTGCTTCACCAGGCCGGTCTGGGTGGCCTTGTTGTAGTAGGGGGTCACCATCAGCAGGCCGTCGGCCCCGGCGGCCTCGGCGTGCTGGGCCAGCTCCACGGCGGCGGCGGTGTCGTTGCTGCCGCAGCCGGCAATCACCTTCGCCCGGCCCGCGACCTGGCGGATGCAGAACTCCGTGGTGAGCTTGTGCTCCTCCATGGTCTGGGTGGCGGACTCGCCGGTGGTGCCGCAGACGCAGATGGCGTCGGTGCCGCCGGCGATCTGCCGCTCGATCTGGGCGGCAAAGGCGTCAAAATCCACCTTGGAGCCGTCGGGGGTGAAGGGGGTGGTGATGGCGACGCAGGCGCCGGTAAAAACGGGTTGACGCATAACGATCAATTCCTTTCCATGTAGCCCTCGGCGCACAGCAGCTCGGCCAGCAGCACCGCACCTCCGGCGGCGCCGCGCAGCGTGTTGTGGGAGAGGCAGACGAACTTGTAGTCGTACTGGGTGTCGGGACGCAGCCGGCCGATGGAGACGGCCATGCCGCCCTCCAGCATCCGGTCCAGCTTGGTCTGGGGACGATTGTCCTCCTCAAAGTAGTGGAGGAACTGCTTGGGGGCGGAGGGCAGGGCCAGCTCCTGGGCGCGGCCGGAATAGCCCGCCCAGATCTCCTTGATCTCCTCGATGGAGGGCTTTTTCCCCTCCGGGAAGGACATGAAGACGGCGGCCATGTGGCCGTTGGAGACGGGCACCCGCAGGCACTGGGCGGTGATGGCGGGGGAGACGGCGTTCTCGATGTGGTCGCCCGCGACCTTGCCCCAGAGCTTCATGGGCTCCTGCTCGGACTTCTCCTCCTCGCCGCCGATGTAGGGGATCACGTTGTCCAGCAGCTCGGGCCAGGTCTCAAAGGTCTTGCCCGCGCCGGAGATGGCCTGATAGGTGCACACCAGGGCGCGCTCCACGCCGAACTTCTCCCGCAGGGGATGCAGGGCGGGGACATAGGACTGGAGGGAGCAGTTGGATTTGACGGCGATGAAGCCCCGCTTGGTGCCCAGGCGCTTGCGCTGGGCGGCGATGATCTCCAGGTGATCCGGGTTGATCTCCGGCACTACCATGGGCACGTCGGGGGTGCCGCGATGGGCGGAGTTGTTGGAGACCACCGGGCACTCGTGCCTGGCGTAGGCCTCCTCCAGGGCGCGGATCTCGTCCTTTTTCATATCCACGGCGCAGAAGACGAAATCAACGGCGGCGGCGATCTTCTCGATGTCCGCGGTGGCGTCCATGATGACCAGTCCCTTGGCCTCCTCGGGGATGGGGGTGTCCATGGCCCAGCGGGAAGAAACGGCCTCCTCGTAGGTCTTACCGGCGCTACGGGCGCTGGCGGCGACAACGGTGAGCTGGAACCAGGGGTGGTTCTCCATCAGGGAGACGAAGCGCTGGCCGACCATGCCGGTACAGCCGACCACGCCGACTTTGTACTGTTTCATCTTGATTACCTCCAAAAAAATGAGCCAGCGGCTTGAAAAACCGGCTGGCTTTGTACTATAATGTCCGGGTGGTGTTTTGACACACCGGCCAGAAGTGCAAACGCAGCGACAGCTCTCCATCAGGGTTATTCTGATGACAGACCCAATCCTGTTCGGCTGTTGGATCCAGGTGAACCCGAACCGGAACGGGGCCCCTTCGGCGGTATACCCTTTTGCGCCCTCTCGTCAGACTCTCGGCGTCCTCCTGGGCGTTACTGATGCAGACCGCACCTCTATCACATACTATGTTTATAATGTAGCATATGGAATCGGGAACGTCAAGGGTTCCCGGGCCGAGATTTGGAGAAAAGGGGCGCCCTTTCCGAAAATTATTTATCAAAAAGGACGGAAAACACCTTCTATGAAAACAAGCGACTTTTACTATGACCTCCCCCAGGAGCTGATTGCCCAGACGCCTCTGGAAAAACGGGACAGCTCCCGGCTGCTCACGCTGA
>JAFVAS010000107.1 GCA_017480395.1 Oscillospiraceae bacterium
AGACCACCCGTCCCTTCCTCCGCTCCCGGGAGTTCTGGTGGCAGGAGGGCCACACCATCCACGAGACCGCCGAGGAGGCCGAGGCCGAGACCGAGCAGTAGCTCAACACCTACGCCGACTTCTGCCGGGACGCCCTGGCCATCCCCGTGGTGAAGGGCCGCAAGACCGACAAGGAGAAGTTCGCCGGGGCCGAGGCCACCTACACCATCGAGGCCATGATGAAGGACGGCAAGGCCCTCCAATCCGGCACCAGCCACTTCTTCGGGGACAAGTTCTCCCGGGCCTACGACGTCACCTTCACCGGCCGGGACAACACCCTGCAATACCCCTTCCAGACCTCCTGGGGCGCCACCACCCGCCTCATCGGCGCGGTCATCATGACCCATGGCGACGACTCCGGCCTGGTGCTGCCGCCGCCCATCGCCCCGATCCAGGTGGTGGTCATCCCGGTGGCCATGCACAAGGAGGGCGTACTGGAGGCCGCCCGCGGCCTGGAGGCGCGCATCCGCGCCCTGGGCGTACGGGTCAAGTGCGACGACTCCGACCAGTCCAACGGCTGGAAGTACAACGAGTATGAGATGAAGGGGGTTCCCCTGCGGGTGGAGATCGGCCCCAAGGACATGGAGAAGGGCCAGTGCGTCATCGCCCGGCGGGACACCGGCGAGAAGTACTTCGTCCCCCTGGAGGAGCTGGAGACCAAGGTGCCCGAGCTGCTGAAGGCCGTGCACACCAACCTCTACGAGTCCGCCAAGGCCCGGCTGGAGGCCAACACCTACACCTGCGAGACCCTGGAGGAGGTCAAGGCCGCCATGGAGCAGCGGGGCGGCTTCGCCGAGACCATGTGGTGCGGCGACCTGGCCTGCGAGCTGGCCATGAAGGAGCAGGCCGGCGTCTCCTCCCGGTGCATGCCCCTGGTGCAGAAGAAGATCGGCGCCTGCAAGTGCGCCGTGTGCGGCAAGCCGGCGGACAAGCACGTCGTCTGGGGCGTGGCGTACTGATTTGATCGAAACAGGCCGCGCCCTTTTCTGCGAGGGGTTTTCTGGTTTTCCTAACATTTACAAAAGATTCATATTTCCGTCACGATTTGGCCGCATTTGTCCGGTATGATAACCTTGTTCCAAGGGAACAGGAACGAAACACAGACAAATCCCTTCTCTTCTCTCTCTTTCTTTTATTTTCTCTCTCTGGCGCCTCCGGAAGTCATTCCGGAGGCGCCGCTCTTTTTTCTTTTCTCCCACTTTTTCCGTCCCGGGGGTTGACAGCGGCGGGCAGTTCTGCTATCCTATCGTTAACCAGTTATTTAACCTGTTATCTTTCGAGGGAGGCGAAGCTATGGCCGACTATCCGCCGCTGCGGGACACCGTGTGTCACCTGGTGCATCGGGTGGACTTCCTCCTCAACCGGGAGAACGGCCAGGTGCTGGAGCCCTACGGCGTCACCATGTACCAGGCGATGAGCCTGATCTACGTCGCCGACCACGAGGGGGATCACCCCGTCAACCAGCGGGAGATCGGGCGCTACACCCAGCTCAGCAACCCCGGCGTGACCAAGCTGGTCTCCGCCCTGGAGCGGCTGGGCCTGCTGGAGCGGCACCACGACGACGCCGACGGCAGAAACTGCATCCTGCGCACCACCCCCCTGGGCCGGGAACGCAGCGCCGTCTTTCGCCGGCTGCTGCTGGAGTCCGACGAACATTTGACCAGCAATTTGACCAAAGTGGAGCGGGAACAGTTGACGGCCCTGCTCAAAAAGCTTTATAATAAATCTGTATAATCAAATTTTTCTAAATTTTTTGTATCAGGAGGTAAGCCTATGAATTTCGAGCAGCTCTATGAGAGCAAGAAGGGCACCCTGGAGGACGCCCTGACCTATATCCGCAGCCATGACAATGTCTGCCTGGCCGGCGACTGCAACGAGCCGCTGGTCTTTGCCCGCAATCTCCACAAGATTGCCCCCCGGGTGGTGGACGTCTCCGTCATCAAGGCCCGCACCGGCAACTACGACTTCGTCAAGAGCGAGGGCATGAACGGCCACATCAACACCGGCGGCTTCTTCTACGGCCCCGGCTGGGGCGAGGGACACCAGAAGCTGAACACCTCCCTGATCGTCACCGACCTGCCCGACTACGCCAACTTCGTCGCCGACCACAAGCCCTGCAACGTCTTCGTCGCCTCCGTCACCCCCATGGACGAGAAGGGCAACTTCCAGATCGGCCTGTGCATGATGTGGGAGCCGGAGACCTACGCCTCCGTGCTGAAGCAGCCCAACCACCGGGTCATCCTGGAGGTCAACCCCAACCAGGTCCGGGTCAAGGGCGGCCTGGAGATCAACATCGCCGACGTCACCGCCCTCTACGAGGTGGATGAGCCCCTGCCCCTGATCCCTGCCATGGCCGCCTCCGACATCGAGGACACCATCGGCGGCAACGTCGCCGAGCTGGTGCACGACGGCGACACCATCCAGCTGGGCATCGGCTCCCTGCCCGACGCCGTGGCCCATCATCTGATGGATAAGCACGACCTGGGCCTGCACACCGAGATGTTCACCTCCTCCATGGGCGAGATGATCCGCAAGGGCATCATCACCGGCGAGCGGAAGAACTACTACAAGGGCGTCCATGTGGGCTCCTTCGCCGGCGGCGACCGCGCCCTCTATGAGACCATGCGGGACACCCCCACCCTCCGCATCGCCCCGGCCAGCTACGCCGTCAACCCCATGATCATCATGCAGAACGACAACATGGTGTCCATCAACACCATTCTGGAGATGGATCTGACCGGTCAGGTCTGCTCCGAGTCCATCGGCCCCCGGCAGTTCTCCGGCTCCGGCGGCGGCTTCTGCTTCGCCTACGGCGCGCTGCACTCCAAGGGTGGCCGGGGCATCCTGGCCTTCCAGTCCCGCTCCAAGAAGGGCGTGCCCAAGATCAAGCCCATCCTGACCCCCGGCGCTGTGGTCACCATCCCCCGCAACTATGTGGACTATATCGTCACCGAGTACGGCGTCGCCCACCTGCGGGGCTGCTCCGTCAAGGAGCGCTGCGAGCAGCTGATCGCCATCGCCCATCCCGACGACCGGGAGGAGCTGCGCAAGCAGGCTCAGGAGCTGTTCTATCTGTAAGCTTCCCCCTGAACCCACAAAGGCCCGCCCGCTGGGCGGGCCTTTTCCAATGTGCTCTGCGCCGCAAAGCACACCGGTTCTCTTCTCTTTTCTCCTTTCTCTCTTCCCCACACTCCCTCGGATCGGAGGCGCATCATCTATGTTATTTGAAACCCACGCCCACTACGACACCCGGCAGTTCGACGACGACCGGGACGCGCTGCTGTCCAGCCTGCCCGACCAGGGCGTGGGCTGGGTGGTGGACCCCGGGTGCGACATCGCCTCCTCCCGCAGGGCGGTGGAGCTGGCCCGGAAATTCCCCCACGTCTACGCCGCCGTGGGCATCCACCCGGAGGACTGCGCCGGCTATTCCGCCGAAGACCTGGCCGCCATCCGGGCCCTTGCGGTGGAAAACCCGGCCCAGGTGGTGGCCATCGGGGAGATCGGCCTGGACTACTACTGGCCGGAGAACCCCGACCGGGACACCCAGAAGCGTTGCTTCCGGGATCACCTGGCCCTGGCCCGGGAGCTGGATCTCCCCGCCATCGTCCACAACCGGGAGGCCCACCAGGACTGCCTGTCCATCGTGAAGGAGTTCCCCGGCGTCCGGGGGGTCTTTCACTGCTACTCCGGCGCGGTGGAGGACGCCAAAACCCTGGTCGCTCTGGGCTGGATGCTGAGCTTCACCGGCTCCGTCACCTATAAGAACGCCCGCAAGGCCCCGGAGGTCGTCGCCGCCCTCCCCCTGGATCGCATCATGATCGAAACCGACTCCCCCTATCTCGCCCCCGTCCCCGTCCGGGGCAGGCGCAACGACAGCCGCAACCTGGTCTATATCCGGGACAAAATCGCCGAAATCCGCGGCATCTCCCCCGAGGAGGTGGAGCGGGCCACCACCGAGAACGCCCTGCGCTTTTTTGGCCTGGGGGATTGACAATTTCCCCCGCTGCGTCTATCATTGCTTTTGTCTGTTAAAGTGTTAATTTTTTGACAATCCTTGCAAGGAGGCACCGCCCTATGAATTGGAGAGAGATCTATTACCAGCGCACCGTCACCGCCCAGGAGGCCCTGAGCCACATCAAATCCGGTGACCGGGTGGTGCTGGGCCACGCCTGCGCCGAGCCGATGTACCTGGTGGACGCCATGGTGAACAACGCCGAGGCCTATGAAAATGTGGAGATCGTCCAGATGGTGCCCATGGGCAACTGCCGCTATCTCGACCCCGGCATGGAGGAGCACTTCCGCCTCAACGCCATCTTCGTGGGCAGCAAGACCCGCGCCGCCATCGACGAGGGGCGGGCCGACTTCACCCCCTGCTCCTTCGCCCGGGTGCCCCGGATGTTCCACTCCTTCCTGCCGGTGGATGTGGCCCTGATCTCCGTCACGCCCCCGGACCGCTATGGCAACTGCTCCCTGGGCGTCTCGGTGGACTACGCCAAGTGCGCCGTGCAGGAGGCCAAGCTGGTCATCGCCCAGGTCAACGACCGGATGCCCTACACCTATGGGGACAGCCGCATCCCCGTGGAGAAGATCGATTTCTTTGTGGAGCACTCCGCCCCCCTGCCCGAGATGCGCCCCCACTTCATCAGCGAGGCGGAGCACAAGATCGGCGAGTACTGCGCCAGCCTGGTGGACGACGGCGACACCCTCCAGCTGGGCATCGGCGCCATCCCCGACGCGGTGCTGAAGTTCCTCCACGACAAGAAGAACCTCGGCCTCCACTCCGAGCTGCTCAGCGACGGCGTGGTGGATCTGATCGAGTCCGGCGTCATCAACAACTCGGAAAAATCCCTCTTCCCCGGCAAGAGCATCGCCACCTTCCTGATGGGCACCAAGCGGCTCTATGACTTCGTGGATCACAACCCCGATTTTGAGCTGCACCCCGTGGACGTGGTCAACGCCCCCAGCGTCATCGCCCAGAACCACCACATGACCTCCATCAACTCCTGCATCCAGGTGGATCTGACGGGGCAGGTCAACTCCGAATCCCTGGGGGAGATGCAGATCTCCGGCTCCGGCGGCCAGATGAACTTTGTGGACGGCGCCACCGAGAGCCGCCATGGCAAGAGCATCATCGCCACCACCTCCACCACCCGGGACGGGCGGCACTCCAAGATCGTCCCAATTCTGGACCCCGGCGCGGCGGTGACCACCATCCGCACCAACGTGGACTATATCATCACCGAGTACGGCATCGCCCGCCTGACGGGCCGCTCCTTCCGGGAGCGGGCGGTCAGCCTCATCAACATCGCCCACCCCGACTTCCGCCCGGAGCTGATCGACGCCTATGAGCGCCGGTTCCACTCCAAATTCCCGGTCCTGGAATTGGAATAATATTCTCGAAAAGGCTGACGCCTTTTCTGCGAAGGGGGATGCAGGCCGCTGCAGCGCACTCGCTATGCTCGCACGTTTGCGGCCTGAGAAGAGAAAATTCCGAGGCACATGTCCCCGGAATTTTCGTGATCGAACTTTGTTCCGCCCGTTGCGACGGGCGGAATTCGGTGAAACCCGTCAATCCCCTCCTGTTCCTCAGAAGCGGGCCCTACCCCTCACCCGAACACCAGTCCAAACCGCTCCATCCAGCTGTTGAGCTGGATCAGCCAGGCGATCATCTGGGGCCCGGCCATGAGCTGGCCGAACCAGGGCCGTCCATAGTCCCCGGCGCTGACCAGCAGCCCCCGGCGCAGCGCGTCCTCATCCACCAGCGCGTGGATGGGGGCGTTTTTGTCGTCCAGAATGGCCGTCAGCCGCGCCGCCGCCAGGCGCTCAAAGAGGGGGTTGTGGGTCTTGGGATAGGGGGACTTGGGCCGGTTGCGCACGTCCTCAGGCAGCAGGCCCTTCGCCGCGTCCCGGAGCACCTGCTTGCGGGCGCCGTCCTTACTCTTCATGCTCCAGGGGATGTTCCAGACGTACTCCACCAGGGCGTGGTCGCAGAAGGGCACCCGCACCTCCAGCCCCGCGAACATGGAGCAGCGGTCCTTCCGATCCAGCAGGTTGGTCATGAACCAGTTCAGGTTGAGCCAGGCGATCTCCCGCCGCCGCCGCTCCTCCGGGGCCTCCCCTTCCAGCCGTGGGGTCTCCGCCACCGAGGCGCGGTACCGCGCCCGGGCATACCCCTCCAGGTCGAGCCGCTCCGCCACCTCGGGGCGGAGCACCTGGGTGCGGGCGGCCATGTCCATGCTCCAGGGGAAGGTGTCGGCGGCCAGCATGTCGCTGCGGTGGAACCAGGGGTATCCCCCAAAAATCTCGTCGGAGCACTCCCCGGACAGCACCACGGTGTGCCGCCGCTTGATCTCCCGGCAGAACCACAGCAGGGAGGAGTCCATGTCCCCCATGCCGGGCATATCCTTGGCCTGGGCCGCCTCGGGCAGCAGCTCCACCAGCGCCGGGATCGGGCAGGTCAGCACCCGGTGCCGCGTCCCGAATTCCTCCCGCATCCGCTCCACCCAGGGCCAGTCGGCGTCGGGCTGGAAGGAGGAGGCGGTGAAATACTTGTCGTTGTCGGTGTAGTCGAAGGAGTAGGTCTCCAGGGGCGGCCGCCCCTCCTCCGCGGAGGCCCGGGCCGCCACGGCGGTGATGACGGAGGAGTCCAGCCCGCCGGACAGCAGCGTCGCCAGGGGCACGTCGCTGACCAGCTGCCGCCGGATGGCCCCGGAGACCAGCTCCCGCAGATGGGCCACCGTGTCCTCGTAGGTTTCGCCGTGGGGTCGGCTCTCCACCCGCCACCAGCGCCGCACCGTGACCCCGCCGCGGCCCAGAGCCATCAGGTGGCCGGGCTTCAGCTCCTCCACTCCGGCGAACACCCCGTGTCCCGGCGTCCGGGCCGGGGAGATGCCCAGCACCTCCCGCCAGGTCTCCTCATCCGCCCGCGGCTCCAGGCCGGGGTAGGCGAACAGGGCCTTGGGCTCGCTGCCGAAGACCAGGGTCTCCCCCACCCGGGCATAGAACAGGGGCTTGACGCCGCACCGATCCCGCACCAGCAGCAGCTGCTCCCCCCGGCCGTCCCAGAAGGCGAAGGCAAAGATGCCCTCCAGCCGCTCCACCGCCGCCGCGCCGTGGCGGATCAGCAGCCAGAGCAGCACCTCCGTATCGGTGTGGGTGGCAAATTGCACCCCCTCGGCGATCAGACTTTGTCGCAGCACGTCGGTGTTGTAGAGCTCGCCGTTGTAGCACAGCGCGCAGGTTCCCCCCTCCAGGGACACCGTCATGGGCTGGTGGCCCCGCTCCGGGTCGATGACCGCCAGCCGCCGGTGGGCCAGGGCGCAGTGCTTCCCCAGCCACACCCCGTCGTCGTCCGGCCCCCGGTGGGCCAGGGTCTCCCCCATGCGCCGGGCGATGGCGCTCCACGCCTCCCCCCGGCTGCCCCGGGTGAGGTCACAAAATCCCGCGATTCCGCACATAGATGTACCCGCCTCCTTATTCACGCTGTCCTATTCTATGCGCCGCCTGCCCGCCGTGACAGAAAAAACTTCCAATCCCCGTTGCAATTGCCGGGGCGAACCGCTATAATATGAACGATACATATGATACAAAGGGGCATCCGCCCTTTTTTCATTGGAGGAAACACGACCCATGGCACAAGAAAAAACCCTGATCACCGATTTGACCGAGGGCAGCGTGCTCAAGCAGCTGATTCGGTTCTCCCTGCCGCTGATGGCGGCCAATATCCTCCAGGTGAGCTATAACCTGGTGGACATGTTCTTCCTGGGGCAGTACGGCGGCACCGACGCCCTCTCCGCCTCCAGCATCGGGGGGCAGATCACGGTGCTGATGTTCTTCTGCTTCATCGGCATCGCCACCGGCGGCCAGATCTACATCGCCCAGACCGTCGGGGCCAAGCGCCAGGACGAGCTGAATTACATCGCGGGCAACACCCTGACCCTCTGCATGCTGACCAGCCTCATCCTGATGATCGCCATCCCCCTGGCCCGGCCCATCCTGAATCTGATGAATACCCCCGAGGAGATCATGGACA
The DNA here is from genome assembly GCA_017480395.1 of Oscillospiraceae bacterium. Classification (GTDB taxonomy): domain Bacteria; phylum Bacillota; class Clostridia; order Oscillospirales; family Oscillospiraceae; genus UMGS1766. The sequence goes on from JAFVAS010000107.1 coordinate 8,072, forward strand.
TCTCCATGCGCTATCTCATCATCCTCACCATCGGCAACGTGCCGGTGGCGCTGTACAACGGCCTGTGCGCCCTGCTGCGGGGCATGGGGGACTCCATCCGGCCCTCCATCTTCGTCGGCGTCGCCACGGTGGTCAACATCGCCATGGACTACGTCTTCGTGGCCCGGCTCCATTGGGGCGCGCCGGGTGCCGCCTGGGCCACCGTCATCGGCCAGAGCGTGGCCTGCCTCTTCGCCATCGGCTATCTCTACCGCCACCGGCACCACCTGGGCTTCACCTTCCGCTTCTCCGGCATGCTGCTCAAGGCCAAGTACACCAAGGTCATCCTCCAGCTGGGGATTCCCATCACCACCAAGAGCCTGTTCATCTCCCTCTCCTCCATGTATGTCAACGCCCAGATCAACGCCTTCGGCGTGGTGGCGGTGGCGGTGGCCGGCCTGTGCGCCAAGATCCAGAGCATGATGAACGTGGTGGCCCAGTCCATGAACGACAGCACCTCCGCCCTGGTGGGCCAGTGCATCGGCTCCCGCAAGCCGGAGCGGGTCAACCGGGTGGTTTGGTGCGCGCTGTTCATCGGCCTGTGCTTCGCCGCGGTGCTGAGCGCCTGCTTCCTGCTCTTCCCCCACCAGATCTTCGGCATCTTCTCCAACGACGCGGCGGTCATCGCCGAGGCCCCGGCCTATCTGGGCACCTGCGTGCTCTCCGTGCTGGCCGGTGCCATGATGGCCCCCTTCCTGGGGATGATCAACGGCGTGGGCGACACCGTATACAACATGATCGTCGCCATCATCGACGGCGTGGTGGCCCGGCTGGGCCTGTCCATCCTGCTGGGCTTCGCCATGGGGATGGGGGCGCTGGGCTTCTTTATGGGCAGCGCCCTGGCGGGCTTTGCCTCGGTCATCGGCGGCGCGATCTACTTCTTCGGCGGCTGGTGGCGCAAAAAGGCCCTGACCGTCGCCGGGGACGCCCCCGCCGATCCCAGCCATGGATAAGCGCGCCCTGCTGGACCGCACCGGCGCGGAGGGGGAGGAGCGGGCCCTGCTGGCCCAGGTGCTGGACCGCATGGAGCACGCCCAGCGCCGGCAGGAGCCCTCCTGCACCGCCTTCCTCTCCCCCCGGGAGCAGCTGGACGCCCAGGCCCTGCTGAACGCGGCGGGCCATCCCCGCTATCTCCCCCTGGGCGGCTATGCCGACGCGGAGCGGCGGGCCCTGCTCTTCCTCCCCGACTGGCAGGAGGAGAGCTATGTCGATCCGGCGGACTACCTCTCCGCCCTGCGCTGCACCTGGTTCCGGGAGGACAGCCTCACCCACCGGGACTTCCTCGGCGCCCTCATGGGCATGGGGGTGCGCCGGGACACGGTGGGGGACATCCTGGTGGGCGAGGGCAGCTGCGACCTGATCGTCCTGCCCACGGTGGCGGGATTTCTGGCGGACAGCATGACCGCCGCCGGGCGGGTGAAGCTCCATATCGAGCCCATCCCCCTCTCGGAGCTGAATATTCCCGTTCCGCAGCGCAAGGTGCTCCACGACACGGTGGCCGCCCTGCGGCTGGACAGCGTGGCGGCGGTGGGGTTTTCCATCTCCCGCTCCAAGGCCAGCCAGTATATCGCCCAGGGCCGGGTGGCCGTCAACTGGCGGGAGACCACCAAGGCCGACCTGACCGTCGCCGCGGGGGACGTGATCTCCTGCCGGGGGCTGGGGAAGTGCCGCCTGACGGAGGTGGGCGGCCTGTCCCGCAAGGGGCGGATCAACGTCACCCTGGAGCGCTATTTATAGTTCTCGAAAAAGCGAAAAAGCGAAAAAAGGAGCCGATCGTATGACACAGGAGGAGCGCATCGCGCGCATCAACGCCCTGGCGGCCAAGGCC
>JAFVAS010000014.1 GCA_017480395.1 Oscillospiraceae bacterium
GGCCATCGACCTGGCCCGCGTGGGCTTCCACTTCATGCGCAGGAGCAGCCGGTTCAGCCACTGGTTGAGCTGGGTGCACAGGGGAGAGACAATGTAGGCGGTGATACCGCCCACCACGAAGGGGGACATGACGCGGAAGAGCTTCTGGGTGCCGTCGCGCAGCGCCCCCAGATGCTGGAGCAGGAAAAAGAAGCTGATTCCAAAGGCCACCACGGCGATGGCGGCGAGCAGCTGTTTGCTCCGTTTGTTTTGCAGCTTTGGCATATCGTTTGTGCACCTCCTGATCGCTTGGCGGCGGTTACGCGCCGGACTGGGTGGAGAGGAAATAGCGGATGCCGCTGTACCGCCGGGCCTGGCGGTCGTTGGCGGTCATACGGGAGAGAATGTCGTCGTCTCCCACGATGATGAGCAGCTCCTTGGCACGGGTGACGGCGGTATAGAGCACGCCCCGGGTGAGCAGCATGGGTGCGCCGTTGACGGCGGCCAGAATGACCGCCCGGTACTCGCTGCCCTGGGACTTGTGAACGGTCATGGCGTAGGCGGGCTCCAGCTCGCCCAGCATGTCCGGGGTTTACTCCACAATGTGGCCATCGAAGTTGACGGTGGTGAGCTCCCCCTCGGGGGTGATGTCCTGAATGACGCCCACGTCGCCGTTGAAAATCCCCATGCCGCCCCGGAGCCCGTTCTGCTCCCGCCACAGCACGTCGTAGTTGTTCTTGATCTGCATGACCCGGTCGCCCACACGGAAGGTGAAGAAGCCGTGCTTTTTCTCGGGCTTTCCGGCCTCGTGGGGGTTGAGAGCGGCCTGGAGGGCCAGGTTGAGGTTGGCGGTGCCGGTGAGGTATTTCCGGGTGGGGGAGAGCACCTGGATCTGCTCGGCGGGGATGCCCATCTTCTCCGGCAGGCGGGACTGGCACAGCTCCACAATGGTGTCCACCGCAGCCTGGGCGTCCCGGCGGCGCAGGAAGAAGAAGTCGCCGCCCCGGTTGACCAGGCTGGGCAGGACGCCGCGGTTGATGCTGTGGGCGTTCATGACGATGAGGGACTGCTGCGCCTGGCGGAAGATGGTGGTCAGCTGCACGTTGGGCACGACGCCGGAGCGGATCAGGTGGTCAAACACCTGGCCCGGCCCCACCGAGGGCAGCTGATCCGGGTCGCCCACCAGCACCAGGCGGCAGTCGTTGGGGAGGGCGGAGAGCAGCGCGGCCATCAGGGGCACGTCCACCATGGAGGTCTCGTCCACGATGACGGCCCTGGCCTCCAGCGGCTCGTCCTCGTCCCGCTGGAAGGCCAGCTGGCCCGAGTCGGGGTCATAGCCCGCCTCCAGCAGGCGGTGGATGGTGGAGGCCTCCGCGCCGCACAGCTCTCCCAGGCGCTTGGCGGCCCGCCCGGTGGGGGCGGCCAGCTGGGTCTTGAGCCCCATGGCCTCGAACAGGCCCAGGATGCCCCGCAGGCTGGTGGTTTTTCCGGTGCCGGGGCCGCCGGTGAGCAGCATGATCTGCCGGGAGGCGGCCATGCGCACCGCGGCGCGCTGCTCGGCGGCGTAGGTGATGCGCTGTTCCCGCTCCACCCGGTCGATCAGCTCCTCCATGTCGTCCGGGGGAAGCAGCTCCCGCTGGCACATGGAGAGCACGCGCTGGAAGATGTATTCCTCGGCGGAGAAGAGCTCGTCCAGGTAGACGGCGCTTAAGCCCGCCACCTCGGTCAGCACCACCCGGCCCCGCAGCCGCAGGGCGTCCAGCCCCTCCTCCAGCAGGTCAGGTTCCTCCAGGTGGAGCAGGCGGGCGGCGGCGGGGAGCAGCTTGTCCCGGGGGAGGAAGCAGTGCCCGTTGCCGAGGTTGTGGGTCAGGGTGTATTGGATGCCCGCCTCCACCCGGAGCAGGTCGTTGGCCTCGATGCCGCAGGCGGCGGCCAGCCGGTCGGCCTCGGCGAATTTGACCCCCAGCTCCTCGTCCAGCAGCAGATAGGGGTCGGCGCGGATGATGTCGATGGCCCGGTCGGCGTAGCGCCGCCAGAGGGCCAGCGCCAGGGGGACGGGGAGCTGCTGCTCGGTCAGAAATTCCACCAGGCGGCGCATGCCGGCCTTCTGGAGAAAATCCTGCTGGATGGCCAGGGCCTTTTGGCGGGTGATGCCCTTGACCTCGCTCAGCCGCTCCGGGTCGGACTCGATGACGGCCAGGGTCTCCGCCCCAAACCGGTTGACGATGCGTTTGGCGGTCTGCTTGCCCACGCCCTTGATGATGCCGGAGGAGAGGTATTCGTAGATGCCGTCGGCGTCGGTGGGGGCGGCGGTCTCCAGGTGGTCGGCCTTGAACTGGGGGCCGAAGGAGGGGTGATCCACCCACCGCCCGGCGGCCAGAACGTGCTCGCCCGCCGTGACCTGGGCCAGCTCCCCCACCACGGTCTGGCTGCCCTCTCTGGAGCGCACCCGGAGAACGGTGTAGCCGTTCTCCGGATTCTGATAGATGACCGCGACGACGGTGCCCTCCAGCGTCTCAAGTTCGGTTTCCTGCGCCACGGTATCCCTCCTCTATGGTGATTCGTTTTCGATCCAATCAGTCTCCCCGCACAGCCGCACCCCCGGGAACTGGCGGCACAGCCGCTCGGCGGCGGCGCGCCCCTCCCGGCTCAGCCCGGCGTCGGCCAGATAGATGGCCTCGCTCTCCAGCTGTCCCTGGTCGGAGAGGGTGCGCAGGCCCCGCAGGATGTACTCCAGCTCCTGGGCGTCCCCCTCGGCGGGGATCAGGATCCGAACGCCCCGCACGGGGCATACCAGCTTCCGCCGGAGCGCACCGCCCAGGGCGGCGAGGGCGAGGACGGCCAGCAGCGTCAGCAGGATCTCCCAGAACATGACTTCTCACCTCTGGGGCATCCTATGCCGACGCCGCCTCCGCCGTGCCTCAGCGCTCCAGCAGCTTTTTCAGATATCTCCCGGTGTAGGAGGCGGGGCAGGCCGCCACCTCCTCCGGTGTGCCGACGCACACCACCTCGCCGCCGCTGGCGCCCCCCTCGGGGCCCAGGTCGATGAGGTAGTCGGCGGTTTTGATGACGTCCAGATTGTGCTCGATGATGAGCACCGTGTTGCCCAGCTCCACCAGCTGCTGCAGCACCTCCACCAGGCGGTGGACGTCGGCGGAGTGGAGGCCGGTGGTGGGCTCGTCCAGGATATAGATGGTGGAGCCGGTGGAGCGCTTGGCCAGCTCGGTGGCCAGCTTGACCCGCTGGGCCTCTCCGCCGGAGATGGTGGTGGAGGGCTGGCCCAGCTTGATATAGCCCAGGCCCACGTCGTAGAGGGTTTTGAGCTTGTTGTAGAGCCTGGGGAGATTCTCGAAGAAGGGCAGGGCCTCGTCCACGGTCATCTCCAGCACCTCGTAGATATTCCTGCCCTTGTAGCGCACCTCCAGCGTCTCCCGGTTGTAGCGCTTGCCCTTGCAGACCTCGCAGGGGACGTAGACGTCGGGCAGAAAGTTCATCTCGATCTTGATCAGGCCGTCGCCGGAGCAGGCCTCGCACCGGCCGCCCCGGACGTTGAAGGAGAACCGGCCCGGGCCGTAGCCCCTGGCCTTGGCGTCCTGGGTGGAGGCGAAGAGCTCCCGGATGTCGTTGAACAGGCCGGTGTAGGTGGCGGGGTTGGAGCGGGGGGAGCGGCCAATGGGGGACTGGTCGATGCAGATGACCTTGTCCAGAAATTCCTCCCCCTCGATGGCGGTGTGGCGGCCGGGGCGCACCTTGATGCGGTTGAGGTCTGCCCCCAGCTTTTTGTAGATGATCTCGTTGACCAGGCTGGACTTGCCGGAGCCGGAGACGCCGGTGACCACGGTGAAGGTGCCCAGGGGCAGGGAGACGTCGATGCCCTTCAGGTTGTTCTCCGCCGCGCCCCGGATGGTGAGCCAATGGCCGCTGCCCTTCCGGCGCTGGGTGGGGACGGGGATCTTCTTCCGGCCCGCCAGGTAGGCACCGGTGATGCTCTTGGGACAGGCCATGATGTCCTCCGCGGAGCCGGTGGCCACGATCTCGCCGCCGTGCACCCCCGCGCCGGGGCCCACATCCACGATGAAGTCGGCGGCGCGCATGGTGTCCTCGTCGTGCTCCACCA
>JAFVAS010000108.1 GCA_017480395.1 Oscillospiraceae bacterium
CCGCACACCTGCTCCCCGACGATTTTAAGCGGGGCGTCCTGTCCCAGGACGGGATCGACCACCTGCTGGACGATTTCCGCGCGCTCCGGGAGGAGCTGGCCCGTCGGGGGAGCACGTCAGGCGACAATTGAACAGGAGAAAAAAGATAAAAAAGGGTGCTGCGGAATCGCAGCACCCTTTGGGTGTTTTTGGGAGGAAATTAGCCCTTGGTGGGACGATAGGGCTTGTAGTAGCCGGGCTCCTCGTTGTGGGCGAAGGGGTTGACGGCCTCGCCGGCCTCGACCTTCTTGAACCACTCGGCGGCGCGGGCGGGCATCTTGACCCAGTGCTCGGCGGTCATGGGCTCCTGCATGGTGGTGGTGGCATAGCGCCAGTCGTTCACGCGGGAGATGTACTTCTCGTCCTGCTGAGCGGAGTTCTCGTCGCCCAGCTCGCCGGCGGCGACGCGGAGCAGGGAAGCGTACTGCTCGGAGACGGTGTGCAGCTTCAGGCTGTCCATCAGCAGGTTCTTCAGAGGCCGCTTGGCCAGGTTGGACATGATGCAACGGTTCTCATAGGACATCTTCTTCCACATGCGGGCGATCTCCCAGGCGCGCTCGACGACGTGGCCCTTGGCGACGACCTCGGAGGCCATGCCCCAATCGACCAGCTGCTGCGCGGTGACCTGACGGGTGGTCATCATGTAGTAGTTGCCGCGCTTGGTGCCGAAGTAGTGCTGCATCATCAGACCCATGGCGTCGCCGGGAACCAGGCCGCCCTGGGCATGGGGGGTCTCGATGACGGTGTCCTCAGAGACCAGGGTGACGTCGCTCAGGAAGGCGGAATCCCAGTGGAAGCCCACGCCGGGAACAGCGCCGATGGTGGGGACGTCCAGATCGAACACCATGTTCTTGATCAGGTTGGTGTCGTCGAAATACTGGTGCTGGAACCGCTGGGTGGGCAGCTCGGAATAGGTCTCCCAACCGTCGGGATCGGACTCGATCATCCAGTTGTCGCCCAGGTGGGTGAAGATGATGATCTCGTTCTTCCAGTCCATGGACAGCATGCGGACCAGCTGAGAAATCGCGCGGTGGGACATGCCGGAGTGATGCATGGGCAGATCCTTGGTCTTCCAGGTGACCTGCAGGATGCCGTCCTCACGGTACAGGTCGGCGAAGTCCGCAAACCATGCGCCGTACTCTTCCAGCTCGGGGAGTTTTGCGTAATCAGCTAAAGGTGCCATAACAATTCCTCCTAAATAGATTCTTGTGTGTTTTAATAAACCTCGGAGCGAGGATTTATTCACAAAAAAGGGAAAACGGGCTGCGCCCAGCTTCATGGAAATGATAGCACAGGCCACGGCCGATGTGCTTGTCTGGGAAACAAAAATCAACGGCGGGTTTTGTGCCCGCTGACAAAGCACGCAAAAAAACGGCGATTTATATTGGCAATCATATACTAACATACCCTCCAACTATTGTCAAGCTGGTTCTCGGAAGTGCGCGGCCTGCCGCAAAGCGTTCCGGCCACCCTGTGACGCCGATGCGGGGCGGGTCAGGCGGCGATCCGCTTGATCCATCGCCCGGAGCAGTAGCGGATGAAGCAGACGATGCCCTTGAGGGGGAACTCCACCCGGAGCAGGAAGAAGACCCAGGCGGGGCTGAGGTGCCAGACCAGCCCGGCCAGACCCCCCAGGGGGAGGGAGATCAGCCAGACGCAGCTGGAGTCGGCCATCAGCAGGAACCGGGTGTCTCCGCCGCCCCGGAGGATGCCCTTGGAGATCACATAGGCGATGGTCTGTCCCGGGAGGAAGAAGGAGTTGATGATGAACATGGAGTGGACGATGGCCTGGGTCTCCGGCGCGATGGTGTAAAGACCCACATAGGGCCCCTCCAGCAGTATCAGGGGGAGGATCAGGGCCAGGCCGAAGAGGAAGGAGAGCAGGATATAGCTGTTGCCCTCCCGCTTGGCCCGGGGGATGTCCCCCTCGCCGATGGTGTTGCCGATGACGATGGCGGAGGCCCCGGCCATGCCCACGTTGAGGACGGTCAGCAGCTGGATGACGGAGCTGGCGATGGCGTTGGCCGCCGAGATCTCCGCGCTGATGTGGCCGTAGATGACCCCCACCAGGGAGAGGCTCAGCCCCAGCAGGGTGTCGCTGACGATGACGGGGATGCTGAATTTGACATACTGCCGCCGCAGCTGGGCGTCGAAGAGGGCAAAATGGCCCAGGCGGAACTGAAACTTCTGATCCCGCAGTACGAAGTAGCCGAAGACGAAGCAGAACTCAAAGACCCGGGCGATGACCGTGCCCACGGCGGCCCCCACCAGCTCCAGCCGGGGCGCGCCGAACTTGCCGAAGATGAACACCCAGTTGAAGAAGATGTTGAGCACAAAGGCCCCGGCGGAGCCGATCAGCGGCACCCGGACGCTGCCGGTGCTGCGCAGGAGATAGGTGGCGGTGGAGGACAATCCGGAGAGCAGGAAGGTCAGGCCGATGAGCCGCAGATAGGGAGTGCCGGCCCGGATGATGGCGGCGTCGCCGGTGAAGATGGTGAGCACCAGGGCGGGGGAGAGCAGCGACAGCAGCTCAAAGACCAGGCAGACCCCCAGGGTCACCCGCAGGGCCATGGCGGAGGTGATGCGGATGGAGCGCTGATCCCGCCGGCCCCAGAACTGGGCGGACATGACCACCGCGCCGGAGCCCAGCCCCATGCAGATGAACTGAAAGAAGGAGTAGAACTGATTGCTGAAGGAGGCGGCGGAGATCTGGATCTCGCCAAAGCCGCCGATCATCAGGTTGTCCATAAAGTTGATGCCGATGGTGATGAGCTGCTGGAGCACCACCGGGAGCATCAGGGTCAGGGTGGTGCGGAAAAAGCTGCGGCTGTGTTCAAACATGGGGCTACCTCGCTTGCGAAAATAGATTGAATACATGGTAACAGATGATTACAGATATTTCAAGCCATTTCGCGCAGGAGGGCGGGGAAATGCGGGGGCGGACAAATTGGGGGCGGGGAATTGCTTTTTTCCGGCATCGTGCTACAATATAAATAATATGCCAAACGAAGAAAGGGAAGTGTCAGAAGCTATGAAAATCGCCACCGCCGCCCAGATGCGGGAGCTGGACAACATCACCATCAACGGCTACGGCGTGCCCTCCACGCTCTTGATGGAGCGGGCCGCCGAGGGACTGCTGCACACCTGCCTGGACTTGCTGGGCGACCCGGCAGGGAAGCGGGCGGCGGTGTTCTGCGGCGCCGGGAACAACGGCGGCGACGGCGTGGCTGTGGCCCGGCTGCTGCTGTGCCGCGGCGTGACGGTGCGGGCCTTCCTGGTGGGGAGGCGGGAGAAGATGACCCCCGACTGCGCCGAGATGGAGCGCCGCCTGGGGGAGTGCGGCGGCGTGTTGGAGGATTTTGACCCCGCCAGCGCCGACCAGGGGCGGTTTGCCTACGAGGCCGACCTGTGCGTGGACGCCATCTTCGGCATCGGGCTCAACTCCCCCATCCGGGGCAGCGCCGCCTCCGCCATCCAATGGATGAACGACGCCAGGGGACAGATCGTCGCCGCCGACATCCCCTCCGGGGTGGAGACCGACACCGGGCGCATCTTGGGGTACGCGGTGCGCGCCACCGCCACCGTCACCTTCACCGCCCCCAAGCTGGGCCATCTGGTGGGGGATGGGGCGCTGTGCACCGGAAAATTGGTCGTCCACTCCATCGGCATCCCGGCGGATCTGATCGCCGCCCAGCGCTATGACGCCACGGTGATCGACGCGGAACTGGTGCGCACCTGGCTGCCCCTGCGCCCCGCCGACGGGCACAAGGGCACCTTCGGCAAATGCTATCTGCTCTGCGGCTCCACCGGCTACACCGGGGCCCCCATTCTGGCCTCCCGGGCGGCGGTGCGCTCCGGCACCGGGCTGGTCTTTCTGGGCGTGCCGGAGTCCATCTATACCATTGCCGCCGTCAAATCCGACGAGGCCATGCCCGCGCCCCTGCCCTGTGACGAGACGGGGCGGCTGGAGGCGGCGGCGCTGGAGCCCATCCTGGACAGGATGGCGGGGATGGACGCGGCGCTGATCGGCCCGGGCCTGGGGCGGAGCCCCGGGGTGGAGCACAATGTGATTCACATTATGTCAACCGTAAACTACCCCCTGGTGGTGGACGCCGATGGCATAAACGCGCTGGAGGCGCATATGGATGTACTGGACAGTCGGCGCGACTGCCCCACCATCCTCACCCCCCACGACGGGGAGTTCGCCCGGCTGGGGGGCGACCTGTCCGACGGGGATCGGGCCGCCGCCGCCCGGCGCTTTGCCGGGGAGCACGGCTGCCTGCTGGTGCTCAAGGGCCACCGAACCATCATCGCCCTGCCGGACGGGGAGATTTTTGTCAACACCACCGGCAACTCCGGCATGGCCAAGGGGGGCAGCGGCGACGTGCTCTCGGGCATTCTGGTCTCGCTGCTGGCCCAGGGGATGCACCCGGTGAAGGCGGCGGTGTGCGCCGTCTGGATCCACGGCCGGGCGGGGGATCTCTGCGCCCGGGAGAAGGGGGAGCGGGGCATGACCCCCACCGATATGATCGGGATGCTGCCCCAGGTTTTCAAAGAATTGGAGTGAAGAGCTGTGCGCCATCGCCCTGGCGTACAAAAGACAAGGCTCGCCGCGCTGAGCCTGCTGCTGGCGCTGACCCTCACCGGCTGCGCCCTGCGGGGACAGGACACGAGAGCGGAGGAGCTGAAAAAACATTATGTAAATCTGACATCCTACCGGGCGGAGGTCGATTTCCTGGCGGACTACGGAACTTATGTCTACCAGTATGAGGCCGCGCTGACCGGCACCGCCGACGGCGGAAGCCTGTGCATCACCCGGCCGGAGCACATCGCGGGCATCACCTGCACCTGGAGCGGGGGAGAGGGCGGCGTCCAATACGGGGACATAAGCCTGGAGACCGGCAGCCTGTCCCCCGACGGGCTGTCCCCCGCCGATGCCATCCCGGTCGTTCTGGACGCCCTGGCCCGGGGTGTGCTGCGCTCCGCCGGGGACGAGAGCCTGGACGGGGAGGAGGTGCTCCGGCTGGAGCTGACCAACCCCAGCCTGCCCGAGGGGGAGGAGACGGTCACCGTCTGGCTCGCCCGGGCGGGGGGCGAGTTGCGCCGGGGGGAGATCGCCTGGCAGGGGGAGACGGTGATCCGCTGTGACTTCCGCGACTTCCAATACACATATTCCGATACAGAACCAGAGACAGAAGGTTGAGACACAATGAACGATCTGCAAAAACGCACCTGGGCGGAGATCCATCTGGACCGCCTCGCCCACAACTACCACGCCCTGCGCGCCAAGGCCCCGAACAGCCGCTTTGCCGGGCTGGTCAAGGCCAACGCCTACGGCCACGGCGCGGTGCCGGTGGCCAAAACCCTGGAGCGGCTGGGGGCGGACTACCTGCTGGTGGCCTGCCTGGACGAGGCGGTGCAGCTCCGGGAGGCGGGGGTGGAGGCCCCGATCCTGATCCTGGGCAATACGCCCCCGGCCTACACCGCCGAGCTGCTGGCCAACCGCATCACCCAGACGATCTATGACCCGGCCCTGGCGGAGCAGTTCTCCAATGCGGCCCGGCTGCTGGGGGGCAGGCTGCGCTGCCACCTGAAGGTGGATACGGGCATGTCCCGGCTGGGCATCCTCTGCGACGAGGCGGGGCTTGCCGCCGGGGTGGAGGCGCTGGAGCGGATGTATCACCTGCCCGGCCTGGAGGCGGAGGGCATCTTCATGCACTTCGCCGACGCCGACACCTGCCCGGAGTACTCCGAGATGCAGCTGCGCCGCTTTCAGGCCGTGCTGGAGGCGCTGGAACAGCGGGGCTGCCGCTTCGCCCTCCGGCACAGCTGCGCCGGGGCGGCCACCCTCAACTATCCCCAGGGGCATCTGGACATGATCCGGCCCGGCATCCCCCTCTTCGGTCTCTACCCCGACCCCTCCACCCGGGGAAAGATCGACCTGGAGCCGGTGATGGAGCTCAAGACCCGCATCATCTCCCTGCGGAGGCTGCCCAAGGGCACCTGCATCAGCTATGGCCGCACCTACACCCTGGAGCGGGACAGCCTGGTGGCGGCGGTGCCGGTGGGCTATGCCGACGGGCTGCACCGCACCCTCAGCAACCGGATGGACATGCTGGTGCGGGGGCAGCGGGTGCGGCAGATCGGCCGCATCTGCATGGATATGTGCATGCGGGATGTCACCGATGTCCCCGGGGTGTCCATGGAGGACGTGGTCACCGTCTTTGGAGACGGGGTGAGCGTCCAGACCCTGGCGGATACCGACGGCACCATCACCTATGAGCTGCTCTGCGCCGTCGCCCCCCGGGTGCCCCGGGTCTATCTGGACGGGGAAGGGAAGTTTGTCGCATTCTGACGGGGAGAGGCATAGTCTGCAAGGGGAGACGCTTTTTGTCGGGAGAAAGGCGGCGGCGGGGGTATAATCCCTCCGGCGCCGTGGGAGAATGTAGATGACCTCGTTACATAGCAGTAACGAAGGTGACTTTCTACCGCGGAGTGTGAATGCTTGTGGACAAAAGTGTCAGAAGGGGCGACATCTTCTATGCCGATCTGAGCCCGGTGGTGGGCAGCGAGCAGGGGGGCGTGCGGCCGGTGCTCATCATCCAGAACGATCTGGGCAACCGGCACAGCCCCACCGTCATTGCGGCGGCCATCACCTCTCAGATGAACAAGGCCAAACTGCCCACCCATATCGAGCTCATCGGCCAGGACTGCGGCCTCACCAAGGACTCGGTGGTGCTGCTGGAGCAGATCCGGACGCTGGATAAGCGGCGGCCGCGGGAGCACATGGGGCGGCTGGACGGCGCGCTGATGGACGACGTGGATCAGGCCATCGCCGTCAGCTTCGGGCTGAAGGCCCGGGAGATCTGAGAACCAAACGACCAAACGACCAAACGACCGAATGACCGAAAAAGAGGGGCAGTTTTGCTGCCCCTCTTTTCTGCGCGTGCCGGTTTTTTAGCGGCGGATCGTGTTCCTGGCGTCCTCCACCATGTCC
>JAFVAS010000109.1 GCA_017480395.1 Oscillospiraceae bacterium
CAGGGCGCACACCACGCTGACCCCCTGGGCGATCACCGTGGCCAGGGCGGCGCCCGCCGCCCCCAGGTGCAGCGGCCCGATGAAGACCACGTCCAGCCCCACGTTGAGCACACCGGCCACGGCGACGAAATACATGGGATGGCGGGAGTCCCCCAGCCCCCGGTAGATGGAGGCCAGGACATTGTAGGCAGTAATGAGGGGCACGCCGATGAAGCAGATGGAGACATAGCGCCTCGCCTCGACAAAGGCGGCCTCGGGCACCGACAGCGCCCGCAGGATGGGGTCGGTGCACAGCAGCAGCGCCGCCGTCATCAGCGCGGCAAAGACGGCAAAGAGGATCACCGTATTGCCGATGGCCCGGCCCGCTCCCCTCTCGTCTCCCGCGCCCACGGCGCGGCTGATGGCCACGGTGCTGCCCATGGCCAGGCCGACGATGACCACCGTGAGCATGTGGGTCAGCTGGGAGCCGACGCTGACGGCGGTGATGGTGGTGGCGCCATAAAACTGGCCGGTGATGAACAGGTCGGCCAAGCCGTAGAAGGTCTGCAGAAAGCAGGAGAGCAGATAGGGCAGGGAGAACCGGATCAGGTTCCGCCCCACGCTCCCCCGGGTCAGATTTTGCTCGTTCATGGGGTTCCTCTCTTCGGAAAACACTTTTCCGCTTTAATGCGGCACATTGTCTTTAGTGTACCACATTGCCGGAGAATGTCAACCAAAACCCACAAAAATGCCCCGGCCATCGGGTCAGGCCACGCCCTTCCCGACGACCGGGGATTCCGACAGATGATCCGCCCGGCGCTCGATAACGCCGATCCCGTCAGCCTTTCAGGGGGATCAGTCCTCCTCCGGGGACACGCCGTCTCCCGCATGGGCCGCTCCATGGATGACGCCGCAATTGACGCTGTCTCCCGCCATGACGTTGCCCTCCACGTTCCCGCAGTTGACGCTGTCCCCGGCCTGGATATTCCCGAACACGTTCCCACAGTTGACCCCGTCCCCAGCGGCCACATCGCCGTAGACGTCGCCGCAGCGCACACCGTCGTTGGCGTGAACGCCGCCGGAGATCACGCAGCGCTCGGCCACCACATCCCCGTTTGCGTGGATGTCCCGCACCCTGCCGGAGAAATGCAGCTCCACCGGCTGCCAGCGGCCCGCAGCGCCGCCGAACACACGACTCAAAAGGCCCCGTCCGGCCCCTTCGCCGGGCGCCGACGCATAGTCTGTCAGCCGGTGACCCACAAAGCACGCCGTCCGCAGATCCTCGTCATCCGGCCAGGGCAGCCCCTCCATCGGCGCGGCCTCCGCCGCCGCTCCGCGCCCCGGCGCCTCCCGGCCAAAGAGCTCGTCCAGGCTGATGCCGAAGACATCCGCCAGAGCGGGCAGCAGCATAATGTCCGGGCAGCATTGATCGCCCTCCCACTTGCTCACCGCCTGATTGGTCACCCCCAGCTGCTGGGCCAGGCCCTCCTGAGTCAGCCCCTGGGCCTTTCTGTACGCGGCGATCCGCTCGCCGAAATAAATCTGTTCCATGTTGCTTGCGCTCCTTTCGTCTGTCCGTCGCGACTGTAAGTTCAGCATATGAAATTGGGCGCAAACTGTCAAGTATTTTGCGGTTGGACAAGCGATCCAACCGTGGGTTGGATCGCCTGTTCCCTTGTCGGATTGCGGGGTGAATTGGCGCAGGCAGTCAGGCCGAAGATCAAAACGGATGTCAGCCGCAGTCCGAGGATCTTTTCCCGATGCTTCATCGGCCTGTCTTCACGCCTCCGGCTGCAGGGGGCCATAGTAGTAGCTGGCCGTCGCGCCGCCGTCGGCCAGGAAGGTGGAGCCGGTGATGAAGGCGCCCGCGTCGCTCATCAGAAGCTCCGCGATATTCGCCATCTCATCGGCGGTGCCGGGTCTGCCTGCCGGGCACTTGGCAAACATGTTCTTATAGAAATCACCGCGAGGGCCGTTGAACTCGTCGATGGCCAGCGGCGTCACGATGATGCCGGGGGCGATGTCGTTGAGCCGGGCCCCGCGCTGGCCCCAGCGGACGCATTCATACATCACGCGCTTTTCGTTGCAGCGCTTTGCCAACTGATAGGCGTGGAGGGTGTCCCGGATCTTCTCCGGCTGAAGGAGATCCAGCGAGAGCAACTCCTCCGTGGGCGTCATGGCGAGCTGGCGGTCCTGCTCCGGCGTCAGCTGCGGCATACGCCAGCCGGACTGGCTGGAGATGGTCACACCGGCGCCGCCTTCTGCAATCACCTTTCCGACCTCCTCCAGTAGCACCGCCGTACCGTAGAGGTCTACCTTGAGGATCGCCTCGATGGGAGCCTGGGAGGGCGAAACGCCCGCCGCGTTCACCAGATATTTGATCGCTCCGTATTCCTGCGCCTTTGCAATGATCGCCCGAATCGACGCTCTGGACGAGAGATCCATCTCAAAGGGCTCTACGTCGTACCCCGCGTCATTCATGATCTTTGCGATCGTCTCGGCGTTTTTCAGGCTCTTGTCGTCGAGGATGATCTTCTTTCCGAAGCCGACTCTGCGGGCAATCGCCATCCCGATCTGTCCGGCTCCGGTGACTAGCATGACGTCCTTTTTCATGTTTTTATTTTCCTCCAATTTGATTTGAATGATCAATAGCCAAAGATTTGATTCGCTTTTTGCATGTTTTCCCGGATCGCAACGCCAAAAGGACAGCGCGTTTCGCAGGCACCGCATTGAATGCACTCGCCCGCGTGATGCGGCAGCGCTTTGCAGTGCTCGCGCACGGTTTCCGGCATCTCGTTCTGCGCCTGGGCAAGATGCAAAAACTTTGTGACGTCTGCCACGCTGATCTCCATGGGACAGGGCGCACAGTGGCTGCAGTACATGCAATGCCCCTCCCAATGAATGCGCGGGAAGGACGCAAGCGCGGCGGCATAATCGCGTTCTTTGTCGCTTGCCCCGCAATAGGCGGCGCTCTCTTCCAGCTGCTCCACCGTATGCGCCCCGGCGAGGACAACGGACACCGCAGGACGGGACAGGGCGTAGGCAATGCACTGGTGTGCCGTCAGCGCGACTCCGGCCGGGGACAGCTCCGCGTTCAGGAGATCTCCGCCTGCAAAGGCCTTCATCACCGTGATTCCAACCCCTTCACGCTGGCAGGTCTCATACAGCCGCTGCCGATCCGGGTCCATGTTGGTGAGCGTCCCGGCATAGGCGTCCTCATTCCAAAGCTGCTCCACGTCCTCGTTTGCCGGCTGCAGATCATAACAGGGGTTGACGGAGAACATCAGCACCTCGATGCCGCCTTCCAGCACAGCCCGCTCCGCGACCAACGGATTGTGGCTGGACAGCCCGATGTGACGAATGCGTCCCTGCCGCTTCAGCGCTCTTGCGTAATCCAAAATCCCGTTATTTACGATTGCCTCCCAATCGGACATGGCGTCGCAGTAATGGATCATGCCCACGTCGATGTAATCCGTGCCCAGCAGGGAGCGCATCTCCTCAAAGCCGCGCTTTGTCTCCTCCAGATTGCGCGTGCGATAATACTGCCCATTCCTCCAGTTGGAGCACAGATGGGATTGAATGATGAACTTCTCTCTGCGTCCTTGCAGCGCTTTGCCGATGGCGGCGCGGAGCTTCGGGTCAGAGGCGTAGAGGTCAAAATAGTTGATCCCGAGCCGCTCCGCCGCATCAAACAGCTATGCGGTCATGGCGTAATTTTCCTCGTTCATGCCCTCACAGCCCATGCCGATGGCGCTGACAGACAAGCCGGTGTTTCCCAATTCACGATATTCCATAATTACCCCTCAAACATATCGGCGACCTGCATCAGAAGCTCCCGGACGGGGAGGTGCTGGGGACAGACCCTTTCACACTTACCGCAGCGGATGCAGTCGGGGGCCTTTGTCCCTTGCGGGAGTAATCGATGATCAGATTCTTTGCCATGTTGTTTTCCCCTTGTCCTTTCACTCTTTCTGTGTTTCCGCCGCCCTGTTGACGCAGGCAAGCGCGTTCAGGCTTCTCGGATAGCCGATATAGGGCAGGCACTGGGAGATCACACGGATCAAAAACGCCTTGTCATTCCCGACCCTCATGTTGCCTGCCGCATGGCTGGTGAGCTGCGGCTCACAGCCGCCCTGGGCCGCCAGGAAGCAGAAGGTAATCATCTCCCGCTGGGCATAGGAAAGGCCGGTCCTGGTGTAGTAATCCCCGAAGCAGTTGTCGGCCAACCAGTAGTTGATATGCTTTGATTCCTCCGGCCCCGATTGCCAGAAGTTCTGCATCCCCTCGCCGAAGATATCTACCTGGGCCTGCGTGCCCAGCTCCCTGCGGTTTTCCATTGTGCTGGTCGCCTGGCCTTCCAGCGGGAGCCTTACCCCCTGAGCCTCCAGCACAGTATTTGTTGCGTTCAGGAAGGGAAACACACGCCCGATCCCGAGATACGCCACCGCCTGATAGACGATCTCCTTGATCTCCACCGGGGTCACGCCGAAATTGAGCGCGGCACCCAGCAGCTTCTCATATTCGTCGATCCCCTGGCAGCCGATCAGCGTGGCGAGAATTGCCATCCATCTGGTCTTGTCGTCCAACTGCTGTCCGTCTTGATTGATTACCTCGTCGAAGGCGAAATTGTCAAACCGCTCGATAAACTCCGGATCTGTGCGGAGAAAGTCCGACTGGTAACCGGGAAACATCTTTTCGTGATATGCTGCTGCAAACTCTGAAATAGGCATAAAAAGACCTCCTGACTCGAATTGTCTGGCCATCTGTATCGATAACCATTGCCTGTGCTGCTTGTTCTATGTTCATTATAGAAATAACAGGCAGATCAGTCAATTCGAATCAGGAGGTTTTCGGATCAGTTACAGTTATGCGAATGAATACATGGATTTCAAAATGTCCGCAAAAGCCTCTACATAGTACCCCGAGTTGTCCTTCTTCCAGAACGCGCAATAGTTTCTGCGCAGCTGGATTCCATCCCGAATCAGCGGAATCCGCTTGAGCGTTGCCCCAAAGAAGGAGTCGCTGTTCGGGCCTTCCACCGGCATGACGCCGCGATTGGATACGACCATGACCCGGGCGGCCTGGAGCGTATCGGCAAAGAGGAAGTCCCCCCTGAAGCCGATGATGTCGCGATAAAAACGCCGCTCCTCTTCCTGCTGTGCTGGAGACGCCACCAAAATGCAGGGCGTGTTTTTCATGGCGTCCACGCTCACCGTATCGAGCCTGGAGAGCGGATTGTGGGACGCCACTTCCACATAGCAGGCAGTTTCCATCAAAACGAGGTTTTCATAGGCGTCGGAGAAGGCGCGGCGCTGGTCATTCAGCGCAAGGTCGATCCCACCGAGGCGCAGACCGTCATACAGATCCTCATGATTCCCGCTGACAACAGAGAGCTCTACACCCGGATATTTTTCCGAGAAGGCGGCAATGGCACAATTGAACTCATCTCCGCTGTAAGTGGAAAGGACGCCCAGCCTGAGTTTGGCCGCATCCTTTCGGTCGATCCGCACCGTTTCCCTGCAGAGCCGCTCCAGATCGGCGGTGATCACAAGGCTTTTCTGGTAGAAATGCTTGCCGGCCTCGGTCAGCTCGAAGCTGCGGTTTTTGCGAATGAGGAGCTGGACCCCGATTTCGTCTTCAAGTGCCTTGATCGATTGGGAAATTCCCGACTGGGAGATATGACAGAGCTCCGCAGCCTCCGTAAAGCTATTTTCCTGTACAATTGCCTGAAAATGCCGTATTTGCCGCAGCATCACAGCCGATCACCTCCCACGCCACATGCGTCGCAAACGCTCTTATTATGCGATAAGCCCGCTGAAACCAGCAGGCTCGTAATGTAATGATTATAGCAGAAAAAGCCGCATTTTTCAAGCGGTCACCTCCGCAATCCGCGCCTGGGACAGACAAACTCCCTGCCACCTATCGATGGCAGGGAGTTTTATGCCCTCAGATATAAACCTCAACTCGAAAGTCCTTCCACCGGAGCCCACTCCGGCTGGAAGCATCCGCCCTCAGAAGCGGTGCTGCATCGCTCTGATTTCGCGCAAATTCAGGCAATTTTGAGAGCTTTTTCAGCTCCGCGGATTCTTGATCGCAGCCTGGGCGGCAGCCAGCCGGGCCAGGGGCACGCGGAAGGGGCTGCAGGACACATAGTCCAGGCCGACGCCGTGGCAGAACTCCACGGAGGTGGCGTCGCCGCCGTGCTCACCGCAGATGCCCACGCTCAGGTCGGGACGGGTGGCGCGGCCAGCCTCGGTGGCCAGCTTGACCAGCGCGCCGACGCCCTTGGTGTCCAGGTGCTGGAAGGGATCGGACTCGTAGATCTTGTTGTCATAGTAGGCGCCCAGGAACTTGGCGGCGTCGTCGCGGGAGAAGCCGAAGGTCATCTGGGTCAGATCGTTGGTGCCGAAGGAGAAGAACTCCGCCTCCTTGGCGATCTCGCCGACGGTCAGGGCCGCGCGGGGGATCTCGATCATGGTGCCGATCTCATACTTCAGATCCAGGCCGGACTCGGCGATGATGGCGTCGGCCACCTTGACCACCACGTCCTTGACGAACTTCAGCTCCTTGACGTCGCCCACCAGCGGGATCATGATGTGGGGCTTGATGGAGATGCCCAGCTCCTTGGAAACCTTGACGGCGGCGTTGATGACGGCGGTGGTCTGCATCTCGGCGATCTCGGGATAGCTGACGGCCAGACGGCAGCCGCGGTGACCCATCATGGGGTTGACCTCGTGGAGGGACTCCACCACGTTGGTCAGCGCCTCGGCGGTCATGTCCATGTCGGCGGCCAGCTCGGCGATGTCCTCGGCTTTGGTGGGCAGGAACTCATGCAGCGGGGGATCCAGATAGCGGATGGTCATGGGCTTCTCGCCGCAGATGCGGTACATCTCAATAAAGTCCTGCTCCTGGAAGGGCTCCACCTTGGCCAGGGCCTTTTTGCGGCTCTCCACGTCGGTGGCGCAGATCATCTCCCGCACGGCCTTGATGCGGTCGGCGGCGAAGAACATATGCTCGGTGCGGCACAGGCCGATGCCCTCGGCGCCCATGTCCATGGCGTTCTGGGCGTCGGCGGGGTTGTCGGCGTTGGTCAGAACCTTCAGCTGGCGGCGCTCGTCAGCCCAGCCCATGAACTTCTGGAGATAGGGGTTCTCGGTGGCGGCGACGGTCTTGATGGAGCCGGCATAGATGTTGCCGGTGGAGCCGTCGATGGAGATCCAGTCGCCCTCATGGAAGGTCACGCCGTTGATGGTGAAGACCTTGGCGTCATAGTCGATGGTGACCTCGTTGTCATTGCCGCAGCCGGAGACGCAGCAGGTGCCCATGCCCCGGGCGACGACGGCGGCGTGGGAGGTCATGCCGCCCCGGACGGTCAGGATGCCCTGGGAGACCTGCATGCCCACGATGTCCTCGGGAGAGGTCTCCAGACGGACCAGAACGACCTTGGGCATCTACTTGGAGGTGACCTTCTCCTCGGCGTCCTCGGCGGAGAAGACGACCTGTCCACAGGCGGAGCCGGGGGAGGCGGCCAGGCCCTTGCCCACCACATTGGCGGCGGCCAGCGCCTCGGCGTCAAACTGGGGATGCAGCAGGGTGTCCAGCTGCTTGGGCTCCACGCGGAGCACGGCCTCGGTCTCGTCGATCAGGCCCTCGTCCACCAGGTCGATGGCGATCTTCAACGCGGCCTGGGCGGTGCGCTTGCCGTTACGGGTCTGGAGCATATAGAGCTTGCCATCCTCGATGGTGAACTCCATGTCCTGCATGTCCTTGAAGTATTTTTCCAGACGGGTGGCAATCTCCACGAACTCGTCATAGACGGCGGGCATCTCCTCATGCAGCTTGCTCAGCGGGGAGGGGGTGCGCACGCCGGCGACCACGTCCTCGCCCTGGGCGTTGATCAGATACTCGCCGGTGATGCCGCGCTCGCCGGTGGCGGGGTTGCGGGTGAAGGCCACGCCGGTGCCGGAGTTGGGGCCGGAGTTGCCGAAGGCCATCTGCTGGACGTTGACGGCGGTGCCCCACTCGTAGGGGATCTCGTTCATCTTGCGGTAGACGTTGGCACGGGGATTGTCCCAGGAACGGAACACGGCCATGACGGCCTCGATCAGCTGCTCCTTGGGATCCTGGGGGAAGGGCTTGCCCTCGTTGTCCTCATAAATCTTCTTGAAGATGACGACCAGCTGCTTCAGGTCGTCGGCGGTCAGATCCACGTCCTCCTTGATGCCCTTCTCGGCCTTCATCTTGTCGATCTCTTCCTCGAACAGGGACTTGGAGACGCCCATAACCACGTCGGAGAACATCTGGACAAAGCGGCGATAGGAGTCATAGGCAAAGCGCTCGTTGCCGGTCTTGCGGGCCAGGCCCTCCACGGCCTCGTCGTTCAGGCCCAGGTTCAGGATGGTGTCCATCATGCCGGGCATGGACTGCCGCGCGCCGGAACGGACGGAGACCAGCAGGGGATTGCTGACGTCGCCGAACTTCTTGCCGGTGATCTCCTCCAGGCCCTTGACATGCGCAAAGATGTCGGCCACGATCTCGTCGTTGATGCGGCGGCCGTCGGCATAGTACTGGGTGCAGGCCTCGGTGGTGATGGTGAAGCCCTGGGGAACCGGCATACCGGCGGCGGTCATCTCCGCCAGGCCGGCGCCCTTGCCGCCCAGGATGTTCTTCATCGTGACCTTGTCACCGCCAAAGGCGTCGTTGCCCTCGCTGAAATAATACAGGAATTTCTTTGCCATTGCATTTTCCTCCTTACAAGATCGCCCCGCCGCGGGGCGGATGGGTCTTTTTCCTTTACGGGGACATTATAGAACATTTTGTTTTGAAACACAAGGGTTTTTTCTATTTTTTCTAAAATTTTTTCACTTTTTGAGTTACTTAGAATAAACTGTTTTATAAGAATGTTTTCCAAATGTGATTGCAATTATGTACGCCGCCCCTGTCCCTCCCCGACGTCCGGGCCGGGTTTGGATCGGCCGATTGCGCACAGAACAGGTGACATAAAACATGTGGATAACCCGGTGGAAAGAGTGGAAAACCCCGGTGTTGACGGAAAAATCGGTTTCCAAATAACATGCGTCCGCCGATTTTGCCGCTTGCAGTTGCCGGGGATCGGAGATATAATAGCAATATCTTTCGCCCTTCGTCCCGGGCTTTTCGAGGTCTTTTCCATGCACCTGCGCTTCTCTCTCTTTCTGATTCAAATATGGTATCTCCTCCGCCGCGCCCGGCAGCGGCTGGGGCGGTTCCTGCGGCAGAACATCGGGCTGATCCTGAGCTATGCCCTGTTCTGGCTGACGCCGCTGATCTGCTTCTTGATGGTGGAGCTGCTCAGCATGAACAGCCCCTTCAAGCTGGCCGCCTGGCAGTGGTGCCTGAACCTGGTCTGGTATTTCTTCCTGCTCTTTGTGACGTGGCTCATCACCGGGCGGCGCAGGGGCAGCATACTCCTGACCGTGCTGCTCTCCTTCTTCGCCGGCCTGGCCAACCACTATGTGCTCTCCTTTCGGGGGCGGGCGCTGTTCCCCATCGACCTGCTGAGCATCAAGACCGCCCTCAATGTCTTCCTCGGCTATGACTACACCCCCGACCGCTTCGTCTGGGGCGGCGTCGCCATCGTCGCCGCCGTGGCTGTGGCCGTCGGCTTTCTCCCCCGGCAGCGGACGCGGGCCAGGGCAAAGTGGCTCACGGCGCTGAAGCTGGGGCTGAGCGGGCTGTGGGCGGTCTACATCTTCCTGTTCTTCTTCACCGGGCTGCTGCCCCAGCTGAACATCTACGCCCAGCAGTGGAAGACCCAGGGCAACGGATTTCTGCTCAACTTTACCGTCTCCGCCGCGTATATGCGCCCCTCCCGGCCCGACGGCTACTCCAACAGCCGGGCGGAGGCGCTGATCGACACGCTGGAGGCGGAGGGGCTGACCTCCGACGCCGCCGACGGCGGCGCGGACACCGCCACCAACTTCATTGTCATTATGGACGAGTCCTTTGCCGACTACACCTGGTTTGAGAACCTGACCCTCTCGGAGGACCCCACCCCCTTCCTCCACGCCCTGATGGAGACCACGATCAAGGGGAAGCTGGTCTCCCCGGTGACCGGCGGCGGCACCGCCGGGGTGGAGTTCGAGTGCCTGACCGGCAACACCATGGCCTTCTTCCCCTATGGCACGGTGGCCTACCAGCTCTACATGACGGAGCAGACCCCCTCCCTGGCCTGGACCGCCGACGCCCTGGGCGGGGAGACCGCCGCCTACCACCCCTACGAGTCCTCGGGCTGGAACCGGCCCACCGCCTACCGCCTGCTGGGCTTTGAGAGCCAGTACTATCTGGATCAGGTCATCGGGGGTACCGCCTTCGGCACCGACTACGCCGACGACGAGATCGTGCGGCAGTTCGTCTCCGACGCGGCGGATTTCGAGCGGCTCTACCGGATCACCGACGCGGCCAACGCCGCCGGAAAATCCAGCTTTATCTTCAATGTGACCATGCAGAACCACTCCGGCTATGCCATGTCCTGGACGAATCTCCCCCGCTCCGCCACCCTGACGGGGGAATTTGACGACCCGGACTACGGCGCCACCACCAACCAGTTCCTGGCCCTGGCCGCCGCCACCGACCGGGCGCTGGAGGAGCTGATCGGGCACTACGCCAACGTGGATGAGCCCACCGTTATCCTCTTCTTCGGCGACCATCAGCCGCCGCTGAAAAACAGCTTCTATGAGGCCCTCTACGGCAAAGCCCTGGACGACCGCACGGCGGAGGAGGTGCTGGAGCAGTACGTCACCCCCTTCTTCCTCTGGGCCAATTTCGACATCGAAGCCCAGGAGGACGTGGTGATCGGCGCGAACTTCCTGGGCGTGCTGGCCAGCCGGATTGCCGGCTATCCCCAGACCGGATACCAGAAATTCCTCGCCCGCCTGAACGAGACCTTTGCCGCCATCACCCCGGTGCACTATGTGCTGCAAGACGGCACCGTCATCGACGCCGACGCGCCTCAGACGCTGACGCCGGAGCAGCGCTCCCTGGTGGAGCAGTATCAATCTCTGCAATTCTATAATCTCTTCGGCCCCGACGGGCGGGATGGATTTTTCTTCTGGGACGGGCGCGGCCCCCATTGATCCAAATCCCCCTCTGACCGATCAAATCCAGAACAAACCGAAATAGAATCACAACAGGGTTTCCCAGCGGTTATCCGCTGCGAAACCCTGTTTCCGTTGGCAGCCAGCTCGTTTTTCCATGAGTTGACTGCCTTTTTCACGGCGCGGCGCGTTCTGCACCGTTTTTCCTGAGCTATGTCCACGCACGGCCTATTGATTTTTGTCAATCGTCTTAAAAAAATTAGTATGTATCCGAATCGGATTTTTGCGTTATTCTAACGTGTCCGAATCGGATATAGAATAATCTTTTGGAAAGGGGTGCAATAATGGAACTTGATTACCATGCCATCGGTTTGCGCATTCGCCGATTGAGAAAGGCAAATAAACTCACTCAGCAGGGCCTTGCTGAGCTGTCTAATCAGGAACCATCTAACATCTCCCACATCGAGCGCGGCGCAACAAAACTCAGCCTGCCCACCATTGTCAATATTGCCAACGCCCTCAGCGTCACCGTCGATGATCTCCTCTGTGACAGCGTGACGGAGTCACGGGCGCCCTTTGAGCGCATGGCAAACGACATCTTGTCCGACTGCACACACTGGGAGCTGAAAATCATCACGGAGACAATGCTGTCCCTGAAAGAAAGCCTGAGAAGCGGGACAAAGCCCCTCTCCGCTGGCGATGCGGACACGTCGCCCCCGTACCCCACCCCGGCGCAAAATTCAACGAAAGAGAAAAAAGGAAGTAAGAATCCATGAAGTTCGAAGAGAGAGAGTTCTTGCCCGTCATTCTGGGCGCGGATATCACCGCCTATTCCCTGGCCAGAAGCTTTCACGAGGAGTATCACATCAAGTCGCTGGTGCTCAGCATGCGCAAGGGCGGCTATATCGCCAACTCCAACATCATCGAGAACCGGATCTATCCCGGCCTGGAGAACAAGGACGTGCTCATCCAGCGGCTGCTTGAGGTGGGCGAGGAGTTCAAGGGCAGAAAAAAGCTGATCGTGCTGGGCTGCGGCGACTGGTATGTCCGGGCGCTGATCGAGAGCAAAAAGGTGCTGGAGCCCTACTATATCGTCCCCTATATCGACGAGGAGCTGCTCAACCGCATCGTCCTGAAGGACAAGTTCTATGAGATCTTTGAGGAGCTGGGCCTCAACTACCCCAAGACCTACGTCTACGAGTGCGGCAAGGAGAACGACCTGAAGTTCGACTTCGACTACCCCGTCATCGCCAAGCCCGCCAACTCCGCCCTGTACCACTACGCCAAGTTCGAGGGGAAGAAAAAGGTCTTCAGCTTCGACAACGAGGCGGCGCTGCGGAACATGCTCACCAATCTGGAGGGCTCCAGCTACGACTATAAATTCCTGATTCAGGACAAAATCCCCGGGGACGACACCTATATGCGGGTGCTCACCTGCTACTGCGACCAGAACTCCAAGGTGCGCTTCGCCGCCCTGGGCCGCACCCTGCTGGAGGATCACACCCCCTCCGCCATCGGCAACCCCGTCGCCATCGTCAACGAGGTCAACGCCGACATCGTCGCCGCCGCCACCAAGTTCCTGGAGCACGTCGGCTACGTCGGCTTCGCCAATTTTGACATCAAGTACGACGAGCGGGACGGCAAATATAAGTTCTTTGAGATCAACGTCCGCCTGGGCCGCAGCAACTTCTACGTCACCGGCAGCGGCTTCAACACCGTCAAGTGGATCGTGGACGACTATATCTATCACAACCTGGATGACTACACCGTGGCGGACAACATCCACCTCTACACCGTCGTCCCCAAGGGCGTCATCATGAAGTATGTGCCCGAGAGTGATTTTAAGGATCAGGCCCGGCAGCTCTTCCGGGCGCGCAAGGTGACCTATCCCCTGCTCTATAAGGCGGATAAAAACCTGGTGCACAATTTCTATGCCACCGCGGCGCTGTTCAATCAGTACAAGAAATTCAAACGCTATTTTTGACCGCAGGTCGGCGTATTACCATTTCAGCAAGAAGTGAAGGCATGAAAGAAAAAGTGTTAGGTGTGCTCGGCGGCGTCGGGCCGATGGCCACCGTCTATTTCGCGGATCTGGTCGTCCGGATGACCGAGGCCGAGACGGATCAGGATCACATCTCCATGGTGATCCTCAACCACCCCACCATCCCCGACCGGACGGCGTATATTCTCGACCATTCCAAGCCCAACCCCGTCCCCGTCATGGTGGAGGACGCCAGGCGGCTGGAGGCGGACGGCTGTGATTATATCGTCATCCCCTGCAACACGGCCCACTATTTTTATGACGAGATCCAGCGGAATGTGCGCGTCCCCATCCTCAACATTCTGGAGGAGACGGTCCGCGCCTGTCAGGAGACCGTCCCCAACCTGAAAACCATCGGCGTGCTGGCCACCGACGGCACCATCCAGTCCCACGCCTATCAGAACATCATCGAGCGGCACGGCCTCACCTGCATTGTCCCCGAACCAGGGGATCAGGCCTCGCTGATGACCATCATCTATGAGCAGGTCAAGGCGGGGCGTCCGGTCGATCTGTTTGAATTCCACCGCATCATCGGCGAGATGAAAAAACGCGGGTGCGACGCCGTGATTCTCGGCTGCACCGAGCTGTCCATCATCCACCGGGACGCCAATCTGAGGCGGCCCGACGTGGTGGACTCGATGGAGTGCCTGGCCCGGTCCAGCATCCTCGCCTGCGGCAAACAATTAAGAAGAGGTTAGTTTATGTGCGGATTTGTAGGCTTTGTCAACGCGGAACAGGACAAGACGAAAAACAGAGAGATCATCCAGGCCATGGCGGATCGGATCGTTCACCGCGGCCCGGATCAGGACGATTACTATGTGGATGACCACGTCTCCCTCGGCTTCCGGCGGCTGTCCATCATCGACCTGGACGGCGGAAGCCAGCCCATCACCAACGCCGACGACACCAAGGTGATCGTCTACAACGGCGAGATCTATAACTATCAGGAGCTGCGCGCCGAGCTGATCGAGCAGGGCTACGCCTTCAAGACCAGGACGGACACCGAGGTGATCCTCCACGGCTACGAGGCCTACGGCAAGGACATCCTGAACCGGCTGCGGGGCATGTTCGCCTTCGTGATCTGGGACACGGAGCAGCAGAAGCTCTTCGGCGCCCGGGACATCTTTGGCATCAAGCCCTTCTTCTATTACCGGAACGAGGGGAACTTCCTCTTCGGCTCCGAGATCAAGTCCTTCCTGCCCAACCCCCTCTTCAAAAAGGAGTTCAACGAGGAGCGGCTGCCCGACTACCTCTGCTTCGAGTATATCCCCACCAACCAGACGATGTTCCGCAACGTCTTCAAGCTGGACCCCGGCGGCTATTTCGAGTATGCGAACGGCACCCTCCAGACCGGCCGGTATTTCATCCCGAAATACGAGGTTGACGACACCCATGACCTCAAATACTGGGAGGATCTGATCGACGAGACCTTCAAGGGCTCCACCATCGCCCACGGCATCGCCGACGTGGAGGTGGGCTGCTTCCTCTCCAGCGGCGTGGACTCCAGCTATGTCGCCCATGAGATGGCCAAGCGGAACGACGTGAAAACCTTCTCCGTGGGCTACGCGGAGGAGAAGTATTCCGAGCTTGACCGGGCCGTCCGCTTCGCCGAGCACGAGGGCATCCGCAACTACACGAAAAAAATCACCGCGGAGGAGTATTTTGCCGTCGCCCCCATGGTGCAGTACTACATGGACGAGCCTCTGCCCAACCCCTCCGCCCTGGCCCTCTACTTCCTCGCCGGCCTGGCCTCGGAGCAGGTGAAGGTCGTCCTCTCCGGCGAGGGCGCCGACGAGCTTTTCGGCGGCTACCACTATTATCGGGAGCCGTTGGACTTTGAAAAGTATATGAAGCTCCCCCAGGGGCTCCGGAACGTGCTGGGCAGCCTGGCGGAAAAGCTCCCCGCCTTCCACGGCAAGCGCTTCCTCACCCGGGGCCGCTATGGCATTGAGGAGCGGTTCATCCGCAACAACTACGTCTACAACCACGCCGAGGTGGACAAGGTGCTGGCCAAAAAGATTCCCAGCCAGGATCCCGCCGTCTACACCAAGCCCTTCTTTGACGAGGTGCAGGGGGAGGACGACATCACCAAGATGCAGTACGCCGACATCTGCACCTGGCTGGTGCAGGACATCCTGGTGAAGGCGGACCGCATGAGCATGGCCCACTCCCTGGAGCTCCGGGTGCCCTACCTCGATCGGGAGATGCTGCGCATCGCCCTCCAGATCCCGTCCAAGTACAAGATCAATTCCGAGACCACCAAGCTGGCCCTCCGGGGTGCCGCCGCGAAGGAGCTGCCCGAGGACACCTCCAAAATGCGCAAGACCGGCTTCCTCACTCCCCTGAACGACTGGCTCCGGCGGGACGAGTTCTACGAGATGGTCAAGGAGCAGTTCCACTCCGACACCGCCCGGGAATACTTCAACACGGACTATATCATGAAGCTCCTGGACGACCACAAGGCGGGCACCGCCCACAACATGAAGAAGATCTGGTCCATCTATTCCTTCCTGCTCTGGTACGAGATGTTCTTCATCAAAAACTGATCCGATACACAAAAGCCACCGTCGGGGACACACCCTCCCGACGGTGGCTTCTCTTTATGCCCTTTTCTGTTCTGTCTCAGCGAAACGCGATGCGCACGACCTTCATCCGCACCATGCTGTCGCAGAATCGGATCATCAGCTTGTGGAAGGCCCCCACATCACGGTAAATGTCCCGGTAACCCCGCATGTAGCTCTTTGCGGTGACGGCGGCAAAGTCATCGCTCCACGCCAGGAGCGCCCGCTCATCCTCCAGGGAGAAATATGCCCCCACATCGGTGATGCCCGCCTCCTTGAGCCAGGTTCTGGTCATCATCTTCGCGCCCCGGCGGTTGCAGGCGTCGAAGGCCAGCACCGCACCGGGGAACCGCCCCGCCATGGCGCGCAGCAGCGCCTTCACGTCCTCCGTCCTGAAGTAGTAGAACAACCCCGAGGCGAAGAACACCGCGCCGTCCGAGGCGTCGATCCGATCCATCCACGCCGGGTCGTTCAGGTCGCAGGCCAGGTTTTCCTCCCGCTCCCCGGCGGGGAGCAGCTCATCCCGAATTCGGATGACGTCGGGCATGTCGATGTTGTAGCCCCGGCAGGTGCCGTTGTCCACCTTGCGGAAGGTGTCATCCAGGCCGCAGCCCAGGTTCACCACCGCGGAAGCGGGGTGTGCGCGCAGATAGTCCCGCACCTCGCACATCAGGTCATACTGACGCTGGGCCACCTCCAGCGCGCCGAAGAGTCCCACAGGCGACTCCATCTTCCCGCGTTTTGACGCGAAGTCATAATCCAGCTCCCCGCAGATGCGCTCCGCCTCCGGGTCGGAGAACAGCTCCGGGAAATGATCGGAGCAGATCTTTCTGGCGTACAGTGGGATAATCAGCGTCTCCTGCACCGTGTTCTGTTCAATGTGATACTTCATCTGCGCACCCCTTCGCTCGCGGCGTCTTTTGTTAGCCGCTTCTAACCCATGATAACACACCGGCCATCCCGTTTCAATAGGCCTCCCCCATTTTCCCTCGGATGTGGCAGCCCGGAGGCCGGGGACAGGTGTCTGGTGGCCTCAGCGCTCCGTCATCAAGCGGATGATGGTGCGGTCGGTCTCCTCCATGCCCTTGCGGGCCACCTCGCTGACGGCGCGGATGGTGTTCTCCACGCCCTTGACCACAATGCCGTCGCCGCCCACAAACTCGCTGTCGTGCAGGTTCATCTGCATCCCCAGCAGCCCCGCCTCCACGGCGGAGGCGATCTTGGCCGCGCAGCTGGCCTTGGCCCCGTCGCAGATCATGCCGGAGTTGATGGCCACCGCGTTCACCACCGTGTGGGCGATGGC
>JAFVAS010000110.1 GCA_017480395.1 Oscillospiraceae bacterium
AACCAGATAAACCTACCGGGAAGGTTGGGTGTTATCTGGAAGCAGTTGAATGAATTTTGATATGGAGGAATGTATCATGAGCAATATCTACACCTCGATCGACCAGCTGGTGGGCAAGACCCCCCTGGTGGAGCTGAAGAAGCTGGAGGAGAAGTTCGGCCTGGAGGCCAAGCTGGTCGCCAAGCTGGAGTACTTCAACCCCGCCGGTTCCGTCAAGGACCGCATCGCCAAGGCCATGATCGACGACGCCGAGGAGAAGGGTCTGCTGAAGCCCGGCGCCACCATCATTGAGCCCACCTCCGGCAACACCGGTATCGGTCTTGCCAGCATCGCCTCCGCCCGGGGCTATCGCATCATCATCGTCATGCCCGAGACCATGAGCGTCGAGCGCCGCCAGCTGATGAAGGCCTATGGCGCGGAGCTGGTGCTCACCGAGGGCGCGAAGGGCATGAAGGGCGCCATCGCCAAGGCCGAGGAGCTGGCCAAGGAGATCGAGGGCAGCTTCATCCCCGGTCAGTTTGTCAACCCCGCCAACCCGGCCATTCACGCCGCCACCACCGGCCCGGAGGTCTGGGCGGACACCGACGGCGCTGTGGATATCTTCGTCTCCGGCGTCGGCACCGGCGGCACCATCACCGGCGTGGGCCAGTACCTCAAGAGCAAGAAGCCCGAGGTGCAGATCGTCGCCGTGGAGCCCGCCAGCTCCCCCGTTCTGAGCAAGGGCGTCTCCGGCTCCCACAAGATCCAGGGCATCGGCGCCGGCTTTGTCCCCGATGTGCTGGACACCAAGGTCTATGACGAGATCATCCCCGTGGAGAACGAGGACGCCTTCGCCCTGGGCAAGGAGATCGGCCGCACCGAGGGTGTTCTGGTGGGCATCTCCTCCGGCGCCGCCCTCTGGGCCGGCATCCAGCTGGCCAAGCGGCCCGAGAACAAGGGCAAGACCATCGTGGTGCTGCTGCCCGACACCGGCGACCGCTATCTCTCCACCCCCATGTTCGCCGACTGATTCCTGTTTATTTCCTTGTTCCTTACCATTTTCTCTCCTTTTGACGACACCGGGAGCGCAGCTGTTTCAACGGCTGCGCTTCCGGCATTTCTTTTTGCGCCCGGATTCGACAGATTCCCCCTCTTGACAACGCAAAATGGATGGAGTAAAGTTGAATTTGACAAAATGAGTTTGGAGGTTGATCATCATGGCACCGCAGACCAATTTTGATCTGGAGGCCTATCTGACTGAGAGTGTGGAGTGGGCGCTGAAGAGTATGCTCAAGGCCGCCCTGTTCCACCCACGGGAGAGCGCCTTTATGGCAAAATATGCCCTGGCCAGCCGAACCGCCGCCCAGCGCAGACACCAGCTGGAGGAGGAGGGGGAGCACATTCCCGCCTTTCTGATCGCCAGCATCACCAGCCTGTGCAACCTGCACTGCGTGGGCTGCTACGCCCGCAGCGTGGAGAGCTGCGTGGATGAGGTGCCGGAGGATCAGCTCAGCGGGGAAGAGTGGGGCCGCGTGTTCCGGGAGGCCCGGGACGCCGGGGTCAGCTTTATCTTTCTGGCCGGTGGGGAGCCCATGGTGCGCAGGGATGTCATCGCCCAGGCGGCCCAAGTGCCGGAGAACCTCTTCCCGGTCATCACGAACGGTACATTGTTTCAGGATGAAATGCTCCGGCTTTTCGACGAGCACCGCAACCTGATCCCGCTGCTCAGCATCGAGGGCGGCCGGGCGGTCACCGACGCCCGGCGGGGCAGCGGCATGTATCGGAAGCTGCGGGAGGTCATGACGGAGCTGAACCGGCGGGGGATCGCCTTCGGCGCCTCCATCACCGTCACCAATCAGAACCTGGAGGAGGTCACCTCCGACGCCTTCCTTGAGGATCTGAACGGCATTGGCTGCAAGGCGGTGCTCTATGTGGAGTTTGTCCCCACCTCCGACGACGTGCGGCCCCTGACCCTCAACGACGATCAGCGGGACTGGCTGGCCCAGCGGATGGAGGACATTCGATCCGTCCGGCGGGACATGGTGCTGCTGTCCTTCCCCGGGGACGAGGCCGCCTCCGGGGGCTGTCTGGCCGCCGGGCGTGGGTTCTTCCACATCAACTCCCACGGCGGGGCGGAGCCCTGTCCCTTCTCCCCCTATTTCGACTCCAGCCTGCGCACGATGTCCCTGCGGGAGGCATTGAACTCCCCGCTGTTTCGCGCCCTGCGCACCGACGGCATCCTCACCGAGCACCACGACGGCGGCTGCGTCCTCTTCGACCAGGCCGAGCGGGTGCGCAGCCTGATGGAGCAGGCCCAGGAGGCCTGATGACATCTCCTTGACGACGCCCCATGGAGCAGACCTTGCTCCATGGGGTTTTTCTCGAACAAAATTTCTAAAAATCACAAGTTTTTCCGCTGGAAAGCAAAAATTATTGACAAATTGAACAGATTTGATATAGTAGAGGGGAAGAAATGGGCGGTTCGCCGCCCAGGAGTATAAGGAGGAATTTCCCATGAATAACAGCGCATATCCCCATCTGCTCGCCCCCATCAAGGTGGGTAAATTCATTTTGAAAAACCGGATGCAGTCGTCCAACTCCCTGGCCCACTTCTCCCAGGGCCCGGAGAAATATCCCGCCGACTCCACCATCGGTCACTTTCTGGGCCGGGCCAAGAGCGGTGCGGCCTTTGTCACCCTGGCGGGCTTTGAGGATTCCCCCGACGCCCCTCAGTTCCCCGACTTCCTGGACATGTCCCACTTCCCGGACTTTGACCTGCGGGACCCCCTGTGTCAGAACTACATGGTGGAGCTGGTGGAGGCCATGCACTACGAGGGCAGCCTGGTCAGCGGCTCCCTGTTCTCCGCCAACAAGAAGTTCCGCTACGAGGATGAGCAGGGCAACGTGGAGATCATCGACGCCAATCCCCCGGTGGATCAGACCCTGGGTGCCACCTCCATGATCATCCAGGCCTGCGGCGACGAGGTGTCCAACGAGGACCTGCGCAAGATCGCCAAGAGCTATGGCCAGCGCACCGCCGTCTACAAGCGGCTGGGCTTTGACGCCGTAACCATCCACATGAGCTATCGCGCCCAGATCCCCGGGCAGCTGCTCTCCCCCCTGGGCAACAAGCGCACCGATGAGTTCGGCGGCTCCTTCGAGAACCGCTGCCGCTTCCCGCTGCTGATGCTGGAGGAGGTGCGCAAGGTGGCGGGCAACGATATGCTCATCGAGATCCAGTTCTCCGCCGAGGAGCCGGAGGGCGGCTACTCCGTCGAGGAGGGCATCGAGTTCTTGAAGAAGGCCCAGAAGTATGTGGATATCGTCCAGGTGCGCTCCGCCGAGGGCGACCCCAACCATCCCATCCCCTTCGAGCTGAACCCCACCCCCTTCCTGGAGCTGGCCGGGCGCATCAAGGCGGCCAACCTGGACTTCCTGGTCAGCAACGTGGGCGGCTTCTTCGATCCCGCCGCCGCCGATCAGGCCATTGCCGACGGCAAGCTGGATCTGGTGGCCATGGCCCGGGCCTGGATCTCCAACCCGGAGTATGGCGAGCTGGTGGCCGAGGATCGGGCGGACGACATCGTGCCCTGCCTGCGCTGCAACAAGTGCCACGGCCGCAGCAAGCGGGAGATCATGACCACCGTCTGCTCCGTCAACCCCAAGTTTGGCTTTGAGGCGGTGGATCGCTACATCGTCTCCGACGCCAAGTCCACCCGGGATATCGCCATCATCGGCGGCGGCCCCGGCGGCATGCGCACCGCCATCTACCTGGCCGACCGGGGACACAAGGTCACCATCTATGAGAAGGAGCCGGAGCTGGGCGGCGCCATCAAGCACGCCGACTACATCGACTTCAAGTGGACGCTGAAGCAGTACAAGGACTATCTGATCCACCAGGTGGCCAAGCGGGACATCCGGGTGGTGCTGAATACCGAGGTCACCCCCGAGATGGTGCAGGATCGCTATGACGTGGTCATTGCCGCCGTCGGTGCGACCCCGATCATCCCCCGTATTCCCGGCGCGGACGGGGAGAACGTCACCATCGCCACCGACGCCATCATCCACTCCGAAAAGATCGGCCGCAGCGTGGTGGTCATCGGCGGCGGAGAGGTCGGCGTGGAGACCGGCATGTTCCTGGCCCAGGAGGGGAGAGAGGTCACCGTCATCGAGATGCGCGACGAGCTGGCCGCCGACACCACCTTCATGCACTACCGCTCCATGTTCCAGGCGGCGTGGGAGGCCACCGAGGGCTTCCACTACGTCCTGAACGCCACCGCCAAGGAGATCGGGCCGGACTATGTGGCCTACACCGACGCCGAGGGCGTGGAGCACAGAATCCCCGCCGACTCCGTGGTGCTCAGCGTGGGCATGCGCGCCAAGGATGAGGAGGCCCTGGCCTTCTACAGCACCGGCAAGCGCTTCTACATGGTGGGCGACTGCAACAAGCCCGGCACCATTCAGACTACCAACCGCAGCGCCTATGTCACGGCGATGAAGATCTGAGATTCGGTTCAAATGAAGCAAACCTGCCCGTTGGAATCCATCCAACGGGCAGGTTTTTGTGTATGTTCGTTCTGTTTTGGGGTTCAGTTCTGCGCCCAGTAGTGGTCGAAGTAGTAGGCCACCAGCAGATCGACGCAGCGGCCATAGGTGCGCTTGCCCTCGGTCTCGCCATAGGAGTGGAGAAAGCCCTCATACACCGTGGTGGAGACGGTCTCCACCGCCTCGTCCAGCTTGGTGTCGAACTGGTTCCAGTAGGCGTTGTTGTACTGCAGATCGGCCTCCACGTCGGGGTTCAGGGTGGCGCGGATGGCATAGTAGGTGTCTGGCGCGACGGAGTAGAGGGCGTTGCCCAGGTGAATAAAGCCCAGCAGGGCGGCGGAGTAGCCAAAGACAGCATCGCCGCTGCGGATACCCGCCAGAATCGCCACAAAATTGGCCTCGTCCTCCGGGGCGACGCCCCGCTGATGGCTCATCTCATGGAGAATGGTGGCGGGAATCAGACAGGCGGGGGAGTCCACATTGATCAGGGTCTCGGCGGTGAAGGGAAAGAAGAAGCCGGTAAAATCCAGGCGGCTCATCAGGCGGCTGGAGAGCAGGGGCTTCGGGGTGCGCCCCGGGGCGTCCAGAAAGGGGAACTCGGCCACAATGCCCTCATAGAGGGCGGGGGTGTCCACGAAAAAGCCCTTCACGTCCTCCGCCATGACGCCGTTCTCATCCCGTTGAATCTGGGGGGAATAGCTTTTCAGGGCGCTGGCAAAGGCCTGGGTCAGGGTGGCCAGCTCCTCCACCGTGGCCCCCCGGGCGGCGATGCCGCTGCGGTCGGTGA
>JAFVAS010000111.1 GCA_017480395.1 Oscillospiraceae bacterium
GCCATGCAGACCGGCTGGATCAAGCAGGGCAGCACCTGGTATTATCTCAACAGCTCCGGTGCGATGGTCACCGGCACCCAGACCATCGGCGGCAAGACCTACCGCTTCGACTCCAGCGGAAAGTGGATCGCATAAATTCCTTTTTGGCGCCGCCCCGTTTTTTCGCGGGGCGGCGTCCTTTTGCGCCGCTGCGGGCGCGTTGCTGTTTTCAAGCGCCGGATTCTGTGCTATAATCTCTCTGTTCAGGATCTGGTTGCGGAGGGGAGGCGGGGCGCTTGCGCTATCTGGTTCGGTTTGCCCTGCCCTTCTGCGTGTCCCTGCTGCTGGGCTGCCTCTCGCCGGTCTGGTGGCTCGCCTTTCCCGCCGGGGCCGTCTGCGCCCTGGCGGCGCTTCTGTCGGTTCGCCGCAAAGGGGGCCGACTGGCGGCGCTGTCCCTGCTGGGGGCGGTACTGGGCTTCCTCTGGTGCGGCGTCTACACGATGGCGGTTGCAATCCCCTGCGCGGACTACGCTGGCAAGGAAATTGGCCTCACAGCAGTTGTGACCACCTATCCCGCCCAGAACGACTATGGCTGCGTGGTGACGGCCCGGATCACCGAGGGCGAACCGGCGGGCCGGCGCGTGGCGCTCTATCTGGACGGGGCCTACTCCGACCTCAAGCCGGGGGACACCCTCTCCGGGACAGCCCGCCTCTCTCTGCCGGGCCGGAGCGCCGTCTCCCCGATTCGGTTCGACGCCGGGCGGGGCGTGTTTCTGCGCGCCAGCCTTCAGGTGGAGCGGCGGATCAACTGCGCCGCTGTGCCGGTTTCTGCCCGGCCTGCGTGGCTGGGGGCGCGGCTGCGGGAGGCGATTGCCGCGCTCTATCCCGAGCAGGAGGGTGCGCTGCTCTCCGCCCTGCTCACCGGGGATCGCGGCGGCATGGATGACGCCCGCTATCACAGCTTTTCCCGCTCCGGCATGGCCCACCTGCTGGCGGTGTCCGGCCTGCATGTGGGCTTTCTGACCTCCGGCCTCTTTCTGCTGCCCGTCAATCCCCGGCGGCGGGGGATCGTGGCCCTTCCGGTGCTGGTCTGCTTCGCGCTGATGACCGGCGGCGCGCCCTCGGTGTGGCGTTCGGTGCTGATGGCGTCTCTGCTGCTGCTCGCGCCGCTGTTTGGCCGGGAGGCCGACCCCATCACCTCCCTGACCTTTGCCCTGTTTCTGCTGGTGCTGCCCAACCCCAAAGCCATCCGGGGCGTCGGGCTCCAGCTCTCCTTCGCCTCGATGGCGGGCCTTGCGCTGATTCAGCCCCGGCTCTACCGCCGGATGACCGCGCCCTTGGAGCGCCGACCCGACCTGCCTCTGCCGATCCGGGCGGTGTTCCGCTTCCTCTGGGGCAGCCTGTCCACCTCCCTCGTGGCGATGGCGTTCACCCTGCCGCTGACGGCGGTGCATTTTGGCCTGATCTCCCTGGCCGCGCCGCTGACCAACCTGATCTCCCTCTGGCTCACCGCCCTCGCCTTCGGGCTGGGGCTGCTGTCCTGCCTGCTCTGGTGGTGGTTCCCGCCCCTGGGGACGGTGGCGGCGCAGGTCAATACCCTCCCGCTGGACGCCCTGCTCTGGATGGCGCGGACGGTGGGAAACTGGCGCTTTTCCGCCCTCCCGGTGGACAGCGTCTTCCTCTGGCTCTGGCTGGGCGTACTGTTTGTCGTGCTGGTGCTGATCCTGCTCAGCGCCCGGGTGCGCCGCCGGATCTGGATTCCCCTCTCCGTCACGGCGCTGACGCTGATTCTCGCGGTGGCGCTGCGCTGGAGCAGCATTGCCTCCGTGCCCCTGGCGGTCACCGTGCTGGATGTGGGGCAGGGCAGCTGCACCGCGCTGACCTCCGACGGGGTCTCCGCCGCGGTGGACTGCGGCGGGGAGGACGCCGGGGATGTGCTGGCGGACTATCTGCTGGCCAGCGGGGCTAGGGAGCTGTCCCTGCTGGTGCTGACCCACTTTGACAGCGACCATGTGAACGGAGTGACCACCCTCTTGTCTCGGATGCGGGTGGAGAGGCTGGTGATCCCGGCGGGGGAGGATTTGACGGGCAACCGCGCCGCGCTGCTCCAGGCGGCGGCCCGGGCGGGGACCCGGATTGATATTCTGTCAGAGGAGACGACGGTCTCCTTCGGGGCCTCGGAGATGACCCTCTTCCCGCCCCTGTCCGACGCCAGCAGCAACGCCTCCGGCCTGTGCGCCCTGATCGGCTGGCAGGGACATCACGTCCTGATCACCGGCGATCTGCCCCAGGCCCAGGAGGAGCAGCTGCTGGAAAAGTACCCCATCCCGCGGCTGGACGCGCTGGTGGTGGGGCACCACGGCGCAAGGGATGCGGCGGGGGAGCGGCTGCTCACCCATTGCAGGCCGGATTTTGGCGTGATTTCAGTTGGTGTAAATCATTATGGCTTGCCAGCGCAGGAGACGCTTTCCCGGCTGGATCACTACCAGGTGACCGTATGCCGCACCGATGAGGACGGCAATGTGACCCTGCGCTTCCGATAGAAAAGGAGTGAGGCAGAATGCCCCCGAAGAAGAATGACAACAGCGCCTATCTCCAGCTCCGCCGCGACATGAAGGCGGGGGAGGTGGGCCGCCTCTATGTGTTCCACGGGGAGGAAAAGTACCTGATGGAGCGCTGCCTCGCCGCCCTGAAAAAGCAGCTGGTTCCGGCGGGGATGGAGGATTTCAACTACCGCGCCTTCGACGGAAAGGGCCTCGACCTGGGGGAGCTGCTGGACGCGATGGACGCCCTGCCCATGATGAGCGACCGGACGCTGCTGGTGGTCAATGACTTTGACCTCTTTGGCGCGGCGGAGGGGGCGAAGGAGCGGCTGAGCGCCGCCTTCTCCGACCTGCCCGACTACCTCTGCCTGATCTTTGTCTATGACGTGCTGGAGTTCAAGATCGGCCGGGGCAAATTTCAGGAGCTGGTGAAGAAGACCGGCAGCATTGTGGAGTTTGCCCCGCTGCAGCGGAGCGACCTGATGGACTGGGTGCGGCGGCGGTGCCGTGTGCTGGGCAAGGAGATCGAGAATGGCGAGATCGAGTACCTCATCTTCCTCTGCGGTGGCCTGATGACCGGGCTGGACAGCGAGATCGAGAAGATCGCCAGCTATGCAAAGGAAAAAACCATTACACACGCTGATATCGCTGCGCTGGCCGACCCGGTGCTGGAGGCCCGGGTCTTCGACATGACCGACGCGGTCAGCGCCCGGGATTTCGTGCGGGCGCTGCGGGTGCTCTCCGACCTCTACGGGCTGAACCAGCACCCGATCATGATTCTCTCCATCCTGGGCCGCCATCTGCGTCAGCTCTACACCGCCCGTCTGACCCTGGAGAGCGGGAAGGGTGCCCCCGGCCTGATGGAGATGTGGAACATGAAGACGAGCTGGCAGGCCAACCGCCTGATGCAGGCGGCGCGGGGCTGCTCCCTGGAGTGGTGCCGGGAGAGCGTGCGCCTGGCCGGGGAGGCGGATCTGGCCATGAAGAGCACCGGTCGCGACGCGGAAGAGGTGCTGACCGACCTGCTGCTCCGGCTGGCCAACGGGTGAGGGCCATGCTGAAGATCAAAGAGGCCATCGTCGTCGAGGGCCGCTACGACAAAAATACCCTGTCCCAGCTGGTGGACACCCTGATCCTGACCACGGAGGGGTTCGGCATCTTCAAGGACGAGGAGAAGAAGGCGCTGCTGCGCCGGGTGGCCGCCGCCCGGGGAATCATCTTATTGACGGACAGCGACGGTGCTGGATTCGTCATCCGCAACCACCTGAAGGGAATCCTCCCGCCGGAGCAGATCAAGCAGGCGTATATCCCCGACTGCTATGGCAAGGAGCGCCGCAAGCGGAAACCCGGCAGGGAGGGAAAGCTGGGGGTGGAGGGGATGTCCCCCGCTGTGCTGGAGCAGGCGCTGCGCGCCGCCGGGGCCACCATCCTGGGGGAGACGGAGCCCACCCAGCAGCGCAGGCACATCACCCGGCTGGATCTCTATCAGGACGGCTTCTCCGGCGCGCCCAACAGCGCCGAGCGGCGGCAGCGGCTGCTCCGCGCCCTGGAGCTGCCGGAGCATCTGACGGCAAAGGCGCTGCCCGCGGTGTTGGACACCCTCCTGACCTATGAGGAGTACCGCGAAATCGTGGACAGCCTTTGAAAATGTTTCGCGCCGATTCCGGGCCGTTTGACGGCTTGCCGGGAAAACCGGGAGAATCCGACCCGCCCGTGTCGAAGGATGAGGAACGATTCTCCTGGAAAGTGGGCGGAAATCGTGTATAATTCCCCCTGTATTCGTCTGTACAGGGGGAGTTTTATGAGCCGTGAGATTTACAGAATATATTATTATGTCGATTTATCGGGGCGTGAGCATCGCCTGCGCTGTGATCTGCTGACGGAGCCGGAGGGCTATGGTGTCGCCATCTGGGACGAGGGGGGAGACCGGGAGGAGATTTTATCCCTCACCCCCAGCCGTGACCGGGCGGAGGAGCTGCTGGAGCTGCTGGCGCGGAACCAGGTGACTCCCTGCGCCCTGCGGGACGTGGTGGAGGATTGGCTATAAGGAAAAGCGTGCATCCCGGCGACGGAATGCACGCTTTTGCTTTTTTTCTTATTTTTTGAAGCTGTCCTTCAGGGAGACGCTCCGATTGAACACCGGCGCGCCGGGCCTGGAGTCCCGGCTGTCCACGCAGAAGTACCCCTGCCGCATGAACTGGAAGGAGGCGGGAGCCGCCGCCTCGGCCAGGGAGGCCTCCAGCTTGCAGTCGGTCAGCACCTCCAGGGAGTTGGGGTTCAGGCACTCCAGAAAATCCTTTCCGCCCGCGTCGGGGGCGGGATCGGAGAACAGGTTTTCGTAGAGCCGCACCTCGGCGGTCAGGGCGGTCCGGGCGTCCACCCAGTGGAGGGTCGCCCCCTTGACCTTGCGCCCGTCGGCGGGGTCGCCGCCCCGGCTGTCCGGGTCGTACTGTGCATTGATTTGGGTCACATTGCCCGCCTCGTCGGTCTCGTATCCGGTGCAGCGGATGAGGTAGGCCCCCTTCAGGCGGCACTCCGGCCCGCCGGGATAGAGGCGCTTGTACTTGGGCACCGGCTCAGGCAGAAAATCCTCCGCCTCCACCCACAGCTCCCGGGAGAAGGTGACGGTGTGGGTGCCCATTTCCGGGTGCTTGGGGTGATTCTCGATCTCGAAGGTCTCGCTCTCGCCCTCGGGATAGTTCTCGATGACCAGCTTGACGGGGCGGATGACCGCCATGACCCGCCGGGCGGTGTCGTCCAGGTCGGCGCGCAGGCAGTGCTCCAGGAAGGAATACTCCACGGTGGAGTCCGCCTTGGCCACGCCGATCTGCTCGGAGAAGGAGCGGATGGCGGTGGGGGTATAGCCCCGGCGGCGCAGGCCGCAGATGGTGGGCATCCGGGGGTCGTCCCACCCGGAGACATAGCCCTGCTCCACCAGCTGGCGCAGCTTCCGCTTACTCATGACGGTGTGGTCGATGCCCAGCCGGGCGAACTCGATCTGGCGGGGGCGGTGGTAGGGGATGGAGACGTTGTCCACCACCCAGTCGTAGAGGGGCCGGTGGGACTCAAACTCCAGGGTGCACAGGGAGTGGGTGATCCCCTCCAGCGCGTCCTCCAGGGGGTGGGCGAAGTCGTACATGGGGTAGATGCACCACTTGTCCCCGGTGCGGTGGTGGGACATGTGCTTGATGCGGTAGATGGCGGGGTCGCGCATATTGAAGTTGCCGCTGGCCAGGTCGATTTTGGCCCGCAGGGTCATGGCCCCGTCGGGGAACTCCCCGGCGCGCATCCGGGCGAAGAGATCCAGCGACTCCTCGATGGGCCGATCCCGGTAGGGGGAGACGGCGGGGGTGTTGATGTCGCCGCGGTTGGCGCTCATCTCCTCGGCGGACAGCTCGCAGACGTAGGCCAGCCCCTTCCGGATCAGCTCCACCGCGAACTGGTACATGTCCTCAAAATAGTCGCTGGCATAGCGGAACTCCGCCCAGTCATAGCCCAGCCAGCGGATGTCCTCCTCAATGGCGTCCACGAACTCCACGTCCTCCTTGGTGGGGTTGGTGTCGTCCATGCGCAGGTTGCAGATGCCGTGGTACTTGGCGGCGGTGCCGAAGTCCACAAAGATGGCCTTGGCATGGCCGATGTGCAGATAGCCGTTGGGCTCCGGCGGGAACCGGGTGTGGACGGTCATCCCGGCGTACTGTCCCCCGGGGGCGATATCCTCGTCGATAAAATCATGAATAAAATTCTGGCTCATGACAGGCTCCTTGACCTCTTCTGCCATGGGAATCACTCCAATCTCTCTCGGTTTGTTGCGAATTATATTTATTATACTGAAAAGAGCAAAAAAATCAACGGCAGAACGCAAGAATTTACGCTTTGTTTCTTGTCTTTTTCCGCCGTTTGGATATAATGGTAGATACAGTAGTCAAGTGAGGTGACGGAACATGACCTATGACATTTTAATTCTGGGCGGCGGCCCGGCGGGACTCTCCGCGGCGGCGGCGGCCCGGCAGAAGGGGCGCACCGCCCTGGTGATCTCCAACCCCAGCGCCTTCAACCCCCTCTACAAGGCTGAGAAAATCGACAACTATCTGGGCCTGCCCGGCCTGTCCGGGGCGCAGATGGTGGAGACCTTTGAGGCCCATGCCCGGCAGATGGGGGCGGAGTTCGTGACCGGCAAGGCCCTGAACGCTATGAGCTTCAACGGCGTGTTTTATCTCACCGTGGGCAGCGAGCTGTACGAGGGCAAAAAGCTGATCCTCTGCGCCGGCATCTCCCGGGGGGCGAAATACCCCGGCGAGACGGAGCTGGTGGGCAAGGGCGTCAGCTATTGCGCCACCTGCGACGGCATGCTCTACCGCAATCGCCCGGTGGTGGTCATCGGCCGTTCAAAGGACGCC
>JAFVAS010000112.1 GCA_017480395.1 Oscillospiraceae bacterium
TCCCAGTGGGAGACCACCAAAGGGTACCCCAGCATCGCCAGCCTGCAGGCGCTGTCCGATCTGTTTGGCGTCAGCATCGACGCCCTGATCGCCGACGACGACATCGAGAACCACCGTCTGCTGGAGCAGGCGCAGGGGCGAAAAAACTACTGGCTCGCCATGGCCTGTCTCGCCGCCGCCACCGGCTCCGCCCTGCTCGCCTACTTCACGGGCATCCCCTACTTCGGGATAATCAGCTCCCTGGGGGTGATCGGTTACATCGTGTTCGGGCTGCTGTCCAAGCCCAAATACAAGCGTCTCTCCATGCGGAAGATGATTCTGCCCTACGTCCTCTCCCGGCTGGTCATCCTCGCGGTGGTGGTCTTTGCCATCATCGCGGCGTTCCAAACCCTATAACATGACAGCGGCCACGGCGGAGCTTGCTCCGCCGTGGCCGTTTCGCCGTTGGCTCGGGTATCTGTTTTCGGGAATCGAATCTATAATCCTCTCTGCCACTCCTGCCGGATGGCGGTCTTGCCCTCGATGGCATCGGTCAGGGCGGCGATCATCGCCGGGGCCTCGTCGGGAATGGTGCCGTTCAGGGGCAGGTAGTTGGAGGCGTGGTCGGAGGTGAAGTGGATGGGGCCACAGTCGATATGCTCCAGCAGCATCTGGGTCTCCTCCAGCATCTGCCGGGCGTTCAGCGGGTGGAAGTCCCCCCTCCGGGCGTCGTCATAGAGCGGGGTTCCCTCCACCAATTGCAGGGTCATGGCGGAGACGTGGTTGGGCTTCATCCGGTTGATGAGGTCGGCGGTGGCCAGAATGTGCTCCTCCGAGCCCTCCTGCCCGGCCAGGCCGATCAGCACCATGATCCACAGGTCGATGCCCGCCTCCCGCAGGCGATTGCCCGCCTCCAGCATCCGTTCGGCGTCTACCCCTTTGTCCACGGCCTTCAGCACCGCGTCGCTGCCGGTCTCCACCCCCAGGTAGGCCCGGCCCAGGCCGTGCTCCCGCAGCTCCCGCAGCTCCTCCACCGATTTGGTCAGGGTGGAGCGGGGCCCGGCGTAGGTGGTCACCTTCTCCAGCTGGGGAAACGCCTCCCCCAGGTGATCCAGGATGGAGAGCAGGTCGCTCTGCTTCATCACGATGGCGTCCCCGTCGCAGAGGAATACCCGGCGCTTCGCGCCGCCGTAGTAGACCCGGGCCATGTCGATATCCTGGTGGATCTCCTCCATAGGCCGCACCCGGAAGGACTTGTCCTTGTACATCCCGCAGTAGGTGCAGGTGTTGTTGGAGCAGCCGATGGTGCATTGGAGCAGGTAGCTCTTCCACTCTCCGGGGGGACGGAAAATATTTCCCTCGTAGCGCATCGCTTATCCCTCCTTCGTCAGCTCCGCCGCGGCGGCCAGAAAGGCGTCCATGTCCGCATCCGTGCCGATGCTCACCCGCAGGCAGTTGTCGATGCGGGGCAGGTCGAAATAGCGCACCAGGATGCCCTTTTCCCGCAGTCCGGCAAACAGCGTTTTGGCCGGAACGGCGGGGTGGGTGATGAAGATGAAGTTGGCCTTGGAGGGATAGACGACAAAGCCCAGCGCCCGCAGGCCCTCCGCCGTGCGCTCCCGGGTGGCGATCACCCTGGCGCATTGGGCGGCAAAGTAGTCCCCGTCCGCCACCGACGCCGCCGCCCCGGCCAGGGCCAGGCGGTCCAGGGTGTAGGAGTTGATGGAGTTTTTGACGCAGTTCAGCGCCTGGATCAGGTTTTCATTGCCAAAGGCAAAGCCCACCCGCAGGCCGGCCAGGGCCCGGGACTTGGAGAAGGTCTGCACCACCAGCAGGTTGGGGTATTCGTCGATCAGCCCCACGGCGGAGGCGGCGCCGAAGTCCACATAGGCCTCGTCCACGATGACCGCCACGTCGGGGTTGGCCTCCAGAATGCGGCGGATCTCGGCCTGGGACAGCTCCATGCCGGTGGGGGCGTTGGGATTGGCGATGACCACCCCGTCGCAGCCGCCGCAGAACCGCTCCACCGGGACGGTGAAGTCCTCGTTCAGCGGCACCGTCCGGTATCGGATGTCAAACAGGTTGGCGTAGACGGGATAGAAGGAATAGGTGATGTCGGGGGCGGCGATCTCCGCGCCGGGGCTGAAAAAGGCCTGGAAGGCGAAGGCCAGCACCTCGTCCGAGCCGTTGCCCACAAAGACCTGCTCCGGCGTCAGCCCATAGGCCTCCGCCAGGGCCCGGCGCAGCGCCGACGCCTCCGGGTCGGAGTAGAGCCGCAGGCTCGCGTCGGCGTTGTCCCGGATGGCCCGCAGCGCCCCCGGCGCCGGGGGGTAGGGATTCTCGTTGGTGTTTAATTTAATGAATTGCCGATCCTTCGGCTGCTCCCCCGGGGTGTAGGGGGTCAGGGAACGGATGCGGTCGCTCCAAAATTCTTTCATTGCGTTTCCTCTTCTCGGATGATGGTTCGGATGCTCCTCTCGATCTTGCCCCGGGGGATCATCATCTCCCGGCCGCAGCCCTGGCACACCAGGCGGAAGTCCATGCCGATGCGCAGCACCTTCCACCGCTTGGCCCCACAGGGATGGGGCTTTTTCATCTCCAGGATATCGCCCACACGGACGTCCATGGTCGCGCCTCCCTTTTTATCGCAGAATACTTT
This sequence comes from Oscillospiraceae bacterium, assembly GCA_017480395.1. GTDB lineage: Bacteria > Bacillota > Clostridia > Oscillospirales > Oscillospiraceae > UMGS1766. Next base: position 2,639 of record JAFVAS010000112.1, read on the forward strand.
AGTGCGCTAGTGCGTTAGTATACTAGCACACCATTTTTGCCTTGTCAACAGAAACATTCCCGCCCGGGCGCATAGAATAGACCGAAGTAAGACCACACGCAACGGGAGGCGGGAATATGAAGTACATACCGGAGGGTTCCCTTCTGCACACCCCGGAGAACCGGCGGGCCATCTCCTCCATCGACGGCCTCGCCCTGGCGATGCAGCGCCGGGATATTCTGGAGGGAATGGTGGAAAAATGCACCGGCGGCCACGATCTGGTGGTGCGGCTGGGGGACGGGGTGGGGATCATCCCCCACGACGAGACGGCGCTGGGGGCCGCAGAGGGCACCCTGAAGGAGATCGCCGTGCTCTCCCGAGTGGGGCGGGCGGCGGCTTTTACCGTCATCGGGCTGGAGGCGGACAACGGCGCTCTGACCCCGATCCTCTCCCGGCGCGCCGCCCAGGCCCAGGTGCGCAGCGCCATCACCGCCCTGCCCGTGGGGTCGGTGGTGTCCGCCCGGGTGACCCGGCTGGAGCCCTTTGGGGCCTTTGTCGATCTGGGCTGCGGCCTGACCTCCATGATCCCCATCGACCGCATTTCGGTCTCCCGGATCTCCCACCCCTCCTGCCGCTTCCGCCCGGGGCAGGACATCTGCGCGGTGTATCGCGGCGTGGAGAATGAGACGCTTCACCTTCTGCTCTCCCACCGGGAGCTGCTGGGCACCTGGGCGGAGAACGCCGGACGGTTCGCCCCCGGGGAGACGGTGACCGGCGTGGTGCGGGGCATCCAGAGCTATGGCGTCTTTGTGGAGCTGGCCCCCAACCTCACCGGGCTGGCCGACCGCTACCCCGGCCTGGAGGAGGATCAGCGGGTGTCGGTCTTTCTCAAGGCCATCCTCCCCCAGCGCCAGCGCATCAAGCTCATCATCATCGACGCAATGGAGGAGCGGGTGCGCTTTGCGCCGGTGGCGTATTTCCACACCTCGGGGAATTTTGCCTCCTGGCGCTATGACGGATAACAAATGGGGCTGCCGCGCTGCGGCAGCCCCATTTTAACATACGGTTCGTTACTGATAAAGCGGATACTTCTCCGTCAAGGCGACGACCTGGGCGCGGATCTCATCGGCCTTGGTGTCGTAGTGCTTGGCGGTCTCGCAGATCAGGCGGCCCACCAGGCGGAAGTCCTCCTCGTTCAGGCCGCGGCTGGTGGCGGCGGGGGTGCCCAGGCGCAGGCCGCTGGTGACGAAGGGCTTCTCCGGGTCGAAGGGGATGGCGTTCTTGTTGGCGGTGATGAACACGTCGTCCAGGCGCTTCTCCATCTCCTTGCCGGTCAGGCCCGCCGGGCGCAGATCCACCAGCATCAGGTGGTTGTCGGTGCCGCCGGAGACCAGGTCGAGCCCGCCCTCCAGGATGCTCGCGGCCAGGGCCTGGGCGTTGTCGATGATGCGCTGCTGATAGGCCTTGAACTCGGGCTTCAGCGCCTCCCCCAGGGCGACGGCCTTGGCGGCGATGACGTGCATCAGCGGGCCGCCCTGGGAGCCGGGGAAGACGGCGGAGTTGATCTTCTTGGCCAGGGCCTCGTCATTGGTCAGGATCATGCCGCCCCGGGGACCCCGCAGGGTCTTGTGAGTGGTGGTGCTGACCACGTCGGCATAGGGCACGGGAGAAGGATGCAGCCCCGCGGCCACCAGGCCGGCGATGTGGGCCATGTCCACAAAGAGATAGGCCCCCACCTCGTGGGCGATGTCGGCCAGGGTTTTGAAGTCGATGATGCGGGGATAGGCGGAGGCCCCGGCGATGATCATCTTGGGCTGGTGCTTGTGGGCCAGCTCCCGCACCTGGTCATAGTCGATGCGCTGGGTCACGGGATCGACACCGTAGGACACCATGTGATAGTTCTTGCCGGAGAAGTTGACGGGAGAACCGTGGGTCAGGTGGCCGCCCTGGTCGAGGTTCATGCCCATGACGGTGTCCCCCAGGGAGCACAGGGCCTGGTATACGGCGTAGTTGGCCTGGGCGCCGGAGTGGGGCTGGACATTGGCGAAGCCGGCCCCGAAGAGCTCCTTGGCCCGCTCCCGGGCGATGTCCTCCACGATGTCTACAAAGTCGCAGCCGCCGTAATAGCGCTTGCCGGGATAGCCCTCGGCGTATTTGTTGGTCAGCACACTGCCCGCGGCCACCAGCACCGCAGGGCTCACCACGTTCTCCGAGGCGATCAGCTCGATATTGCGATTCTGACGCTCATACTCCCGGCGGACGGCGAAGCCCACCTCGGAATCGGCGGCAGAGAGAAACTCCATCATATCCTGGACGATCATGCGATACACTCCTATTCTTTCTTTGCGATTTCGCGGTTTACTTTATCAGGTGAAATCCATAAATTGCTTCCAGGGCAGATTATAACAAAATCTTGTTCGGCGCACAACCTTTTTATAAAAACCTGATGCATTCTTGTGCAGAATATGCTAAAATGAAGAAAATCAGACCGGGGAGGTTGACGAATTGAAACAGACAGAGGCCGTGTGGGCCATCGTGAACGCGCTGAAGGAGCTCTACCCCGACGCACTGTGCTCCCTGCAATACGAAAAGGACTATGAGCTGCTCTTCGCCGTCCGCCTCTCCGCCCAGTGCACCGACGCCCGGGTCAATCTGGTGACCCCGGCCCTCTTCGCCCGGTTCCCCACGCTGGAGGCCTTCGCCGAGGCCGACCCCGCCGAGGTGGGGGAATACATCCACTCCTGCGGCTTTTACAACGGCAAGAGCCGCGATCTGGTGCGCTGTGCCCAGATGCTGCTCTCCGACTACGGCGGCAAGGTTCCCGCCGAGATGGACGAGCTGCTGCGCCTGCCCGGCGTGGGGCGCAAGACAGCCAACCTGATCCAGGGGGACATCTTTCACGTCCCCGGCGTCGTGGTGGCGGACACCCACTGCATCCGCATCTCGGGGCGGAGGGGCCTGACCGACGGCACCAAGGACCCCGCCAAGGTGGAGCAGCAGCTGCGCGCCGTGCTGCCCCCGGAGGAGTCCAACAACTTCTGCCACCGGCTGGTGCTCCACGGCCGGGCGGTGTGCACCGCCCGGGCGGCGAAGTGCGAGATCTGCCCCTGCGCCCCCTGGGGCACCCATTTTCTCACGTCCGGGGCCCAGGCGTAGCCGATTCCGCCTGCCCCTCCCGCGCCCGGCGGGAATAGACGCAGCCGCAGTAGTCCTGCCGGTAGAGCGCAAACTCCCGGGAGAGCTGGATGGAGCGCTTGTAGCCCTCCTTCTTCTTGAAGTCCGAGGGAAGATAGGCCGTCTCGTAGAGCGGGGCGAGCTGTTCCCCGATCTGATTGAGGGCCTGGGCGTTCTTCATGGGGCTGATGGTCAGGGTGGTGGTGAAATAATCACACCCCAGCTCCCGCGCCATCTTCGCCGCCTCCTCCAGCCGCAGGCGGTAGCAGACCATGCACCGTCTGCCCCCCTCCGGCTCCTCCTCCAGTCCGGCCACCGCCGCCTCGAACCGCTCCGGGTCATAGCGGCCCTCCACCACGGTGACGTCGCTGCTGGGCAGCATCTCCGCCACCAGGCGGCGCAGCTCCGAGACGCGATAGCGATACTCCGGCTCGGGGGAGATATTCGGGTTATAATAGAACAGCGTGATCTGAAAATACCGGGTCAGATACTCCAGCACATAGCTGCTGCAGGGCGCGCAGCAGCTGTGCAGCAGCAGCGTGGGACGCCGCCCGTTCAGCCCGGCGATCACCGCCTCCAGCTCCCTCTGATAGTTCCGCCTGTTCTGCATCGTCTCACCGCTTTCCTTTGTCTGTCCTGATTTTACATCAACCTGCCCCAAAAAATCAACCAATGGAGGGTTCAATATGGATTGGAATGCAATCAAGACCGCACTCAACAACCGCGAGATCGGCCCCATGGGGGTGCATCCCCCCAGCGCCGTCGTCGTCCCGGTGATTCAATACCACGGGGAGCGCTGCCTGCTCTATGAGGTGCGCTCCGCCTCCCTCAAGCTCCAGCCCGGCGAGGTCTGCTTCCCCGGCGGACAGGTGGAACCCGGAGAGACCGCCCTGGAGGCCGCCCTGCGGGAGGCAAAGGAGGAGCTGGGCATCGAGATCCGGCCGGACGAGGTGCTGGGGCCCATGGACTATATGCTCCACTACACCGGCTTCCCGGTCTATCCCTTCCTGGTCAAGCTGGACGACGACTGGCCCGAGCGCATTCAGATCAACCAGGACGAGGTGGACGAGATCTTCGCTATCCCCATCTCCTACCTGCGCTACAATCCCCCGCTGCACAGCCGCATCGAGCGCAGCAGCCGGATGCTGGACCCCCTGCCGGAGCAGTACCGCCACATGATCGAGGAATATCCCAAGCGCATCGAGCAGCCCATGCTCTTCTGGCCCTACAAGGACAAGATGCTCTGGGGCATGTCCGCCCGGATCACCCAATGGCTGCTGGACTTCACCCGGGAGCACCAGGCTTGAACTACACCCTGATCCGCTCCCGGCGCAGGACGCTGGCCATCGAGATCAGCCGGGAGGCGGAAGTGATCGTCCGCGCGCCCCTGCGCATGCCCCAGCGCACCATCGACGCCTTTCTGGAACAGAAGCGGGACTGGATCGAGACCCATCTCGCCCGCCAGGCCCAGCGAAAGGCGGCCCACCCGGAGCCGGACGAGGCCAAATGGGCGGAGCTGAAGGCCAGGGCAAAAGCCTACCTCCCGGAGCGGACGGCCTATTATGCGGCACAGATGGGGGTCTCCCCCACCGCCGTGCGCTTCTCCCGGGCCAAGACCCGGTTCGGGTCGTGCAGCGGCAAGAACAGCATCACCTACTCCCTGCGGCTGATGGACTATCCCCTCCCGGCGGTGGACTATGTGGTGGTGCATGAGCTGGCCCACATTAAATACAAAAACCACGGCCCGGAGTTTTACCGCTTCGTGGCCTCGGTGCTGCCGGACTACAAGCAGCGGGAACAGCTGCTCCGGCAATGACCAGAAGAAACGATCCCCCGTGTGCATTGCACACGGGGGATATTTTATGCCTGTGGGATCAA
>JAFVAS010000113.1 GCA_017480395.1 Oscillospiraceae bacterium
GGGCAGTGCCGTCACCGGCTACGGTGAGGACCTGATCAAAAACGCCTTTCGCTGCGACCTGGGCCTGGTGGAGACGGTGGCCCACTATAACGCAGCCGCCCACTTTAACCCTGACGTGGACTTCATCATCGACATCGGCGGGCAGGACATCAAGTGCTTCCGCATCCGCGACGGCGCCATCGACGACATCTTCTTGAACGAGGCCTGCTCCTCCGGCTGCGGCTCCTTCATCGAGACCTTCGCCCGGGCCCTGGGCTATGAGATCGCCGACTTCGCCAAGATCGGCCTCTTCACCGAAAAGCCGGTCAACCTGGGCTCCCGCTGCACCGTGTTCATGAACTCCTCGGTCAAGCAGGCCCAGAAGGACGGCGCCAGCGTGGAGGACATCTCCGCCGGTCTGGCCATCTCCATCGTCAAGAACGCCATCTACAAGGTGCTGCGCATGTCCTCCGCCGACGAGCTGGGACAGCACATCGTCGTCCAGGGCGGCACCTTCCACAACGACGCGGTGCTCCGCGCCTTTGAGCAGGAGCTGGGCCGCAACGTCACCCGCCCCACCATCGCCGGCATCATGGGCGCCTTCGGCGCGGCCCTGGCCGCCAAGGAGCTGGGATTGGAGCAAAGCGCCATCCTCTCCCCGGCGGAGCTGGCCTCCTTCCAGCATTCGGCGAAGCCCGTCACCTGCAACGGCTGCACCAACCACTGCTCCCTGACCATCAATCAGTTTGACGGCGGCCGCCGTTTCATCTCCGGCAACCGCTGTTCCAAGCCGCTGGGGGGCAAAAAGGAGCAGATGCCCGACCTGATCAAGTACAAATACGACAGGCTGCGCGCCATGCAGGGCGTGGGCCAGGGCACCGGAGCGCGGGGAAAAATCGGCATCCCCTTCGGCCTGAATATGTACGAGAACCTCCCCTTCTGGTTCGAGTTCTTCACCCGCCTGAACTTTGAGGTGGTGCTCTCCCCGGAGTCCAGCCGTCAGCTCTACATCAAGGGCCAGCGCACCATCCCCTCGGACACGGTGTGCTATCCCGCCAAGCTGGTGCATGGCCATGTCCTCGCCCTGATCGAGGCGGGCGTGGACGCCATCTTCTACCCCTGCATGAGCTATAACTTCGACGAGAAGACCAGCGACAACCACTACAACTGCCCGGTGGTGGCCTACTATCCCGACCTGATCGCCACCAACATCCCCGCCCTCAGCGAGACGAAGTTCATCCACGAATACTTCGGCCTGCACCGGCCCCGGGATTTTGAGAAGCGGGCCGCCGCCTACTTCGGACGGGAGTTCGGTCTGCCCAAGAAGGAGGTCATCGCCGCCAGCCGGGCCGCGTATGAGGCCTACGAGGCCTTTATCCAGGACACCCGCAAAACCGCCCAGGAGTACATCGACTTCGCCCGCGCCAACGGCTTCCCCATCATGGTGGTGGCCGGACGGCCCTACCACATGGATCCCGAGATCAACCACGGCATCAACGATCTGGTCACCGGCTTCCACTTCGTCCTCATCACCGAGGACAGCGTCGCCTGGCACATGGACAAGCAGTCCCGCACCGTCCTCAACCAGTGGACGTTCCATGCCCGGATGTACAATGCCGCCCGCTATGTCTGCACCCAGCCCGACATGGAGCTCATCCAGCTGGTCAGCTTCGGCTGCGGCGTGGACGCCATCACCGGCGACGAGATGCGCTCCATCCTGGAGGAGGGCGGCAAGCTCTACACCCAGCTGAAGATCGACGACATCTCCAACCTGGGCGCCGTCAAAATCCGCATTCGCTCCCTGATCGCCGCCATCGAGGCGCGGAAAAAGCAGGGCGCGTAAAAGGAGAAGAACCCAATGGCAAAATTAGTTTATGACGAAACCGGCCGTCTCCTCTTCACCAAGGAGATGAAGCAGGAGTACACCATCCTCATGCCCCAGATGCTGCCCATCCACTTCGGCATGTTCCGCAAGATGCTGGAGCTGGAGGGCTACAAGGTGGATCAGCTCAACAACCAGGGCCGCGCCGTGGTGGACGAGGGGCTGAAATATGTCCACAACGACACCTGCGTGCCCGCCCTATTGGTCATCGGTCAGTTCCTGGACGCCATCAAGACCCAGGGCTACGACCCCCACAAGGTCGCCCTGCTCATCACCCAGACCGGCGGCGGCTGCCGGGCCTCCAACTATATCCACCTGCTGCGCAAGGCGCTGAAAAAAGCTGGGATGGACTATATTCCCGTCATCTCCGTCTCCTTCGGCCTGGAGAAAAACCCCGGCTTCTCCCTGACCATTCCCCTGGTGCGGCGGCTGATCTACGCCATGATGTACGGCGACCTCATCATGAACGTCGCCAACCAGGTGCGGCCCTATGAGAACCACAGCGGCGACACCGACGCCATGGTGGAGAAGTGGTGCACCGAGCTGGTGGATCGCTTCACCCACGGCAAGGGCATGAGCCGCAGACAGATGCGCTCCGGATTCCGGGAGATCTGCGACGACTTCAAGACCATCCCCTACACCCCCTGCGAGAAGGTCAAGGTCGGCGTGGTGGGCGAAATCTACATCAAATTCTCCGCCCTGGGCAACAACAATCTGGAGCGCTTCCTCCTCTCCGAGGGGGCGGAGCCGGTGGTGCCCGGCCTGACCGATTTTATCATCTTCAAGATCTACAACCGGGTGGCCGACGTGGACATCTACGGCGGCAGCAAGCTCAAAAAGTTTGTATGCCGGGAGTTCATGGCCTATGTCCAGGCCTGCCAGCACGACATGATCGACGCGCTGAAGGAGTCGGGCCGCTTTGACGCCCCCGGCGACTTCGACCAGCTCCACCGGCTGGTCAGCGGCTACCTGGGCGACGGCTGCAAGATGGGCGAGGGCTGGCTGCTCACCGCCGAGATGCTGGAGCTCATCCACTCCGGCACCAACAACATCGTCTGTGCCCAGCCCTTCGGCTGCCTGCCCAACCACATCGTGGGCAAGGGTATGGTCCGCGCCCTCAAGGACCACTATCCCAACTCCAATATCGTCGCCATCGACTACGACCCCTCCGCCACCGAGATCAACCAGGAGAACCGCATCAAGCTGATGCTGGCCAACGCCAAGGGCATGGCGAAGCGGGCCGCCTCGGAGCAGGCGGAGCCGGAGGCCGTCGCGGTATAACTTCATATCTACAACACGCCGGTCATCCCCAAAAGGGGATGGCCGGTGTTTTTTCTCTTTGCGGTTGAAATTCCGTCCCGCATAGGGTAAGATGGAGACAGCACAAATGAAACGAGAAAGCGAGGGAATCATATGGCGAAAGCATACAATCTCTGTCTGGATATCGGCGGCACCAAGGTGCTGGGGGCGATTTTTGACGAGAATCGGGAAATCGTCTACCGCCTCAAAAAGAAGACCAAGGAGGGCGGCGAATCCACCGACAATGTGGAGCAGGTCATCATCAGCGTGGCGGAGGAGATGATCTCCGCCTCGGGCATCAAGCCCAGCCAGCTCCACGCCATCTCCGCCGGCGCCCCCGGGGTGATCGACCAGGCCGACGGCGTCGTCCTCTTCTCCCCCAACCTGCCCTGGCGGGACTATGACATCCGCACCCCCATCGAGAAGAAATTCGGCGTCCCCTTCTACATCGGCAACGACGTCAACCTGGGCGTGCTGGGCGAGTATCAATATGGCGCGGCCAAGGGCTATCACAATGTGGTGGGCTTCTTCGTCGGCACCGGCATGGGCGGCGGCCTGATCCTGGATGGGCGGCTCTTCACCGGCAACCAGTTCAAGGCGGGCGAGTATGGCCATATGGTGCTCGATCCCGAGGGGCCTCTGTGCAACTGCGGCCAGCGGGGCTGTCTGGAGGCCTTCTCCAGCAAACAGGGCATGTCCGCCTACATCCGGCAGCAGGTGTCCCGGGGCCGGAAGTGCGCCATGGCGGACAGCATTCAGGGCGGCGTCTTCAAGAGCAAGGCGCTGAAGAAGGCGCTGGCCAAGCAGGACGCCGTCGCCACCGAGGCGGTGGATCGCGCCTGCCACTACCTGGCCGTGGCCACCGGCAACATGATCAACACCATCAGCCCCGACGTGGTCATCTACGGCGGCGGCGTGATCGAGGCGGTGGGCGACATCTTCCTCCAAAAAATCCTCGCCGAGGTGGATCGCTACTGCATGCCCTCCATCCGCCCGACGGTGGAGCTGAAAAACGCCGCCCTGGGGGACGACTCCGTCCTCTACGGCGCCCTGGCCGCCATCGAGCAGGGCTGACCCCGATTTTGAATGTTCGGCGCAATTGGCTTGCATATTTTGCCGGAATTTGCTATAATAGAAGCACAAAAATGAAAGCAGGTGTTCCCTATGTCCCGCATTGAAATGAAAACGCCCCTGGTGGAGATGGACGGCGACGAGATGACCCGCGTCCTGTGGCAGATCATCAAGGACGAGCTGATCCTCCCCTATGTGGATTTAAAATCCGAATACTACGATCTGGGCCTCCAGCACCGGGATGAGACCGGCGACCAGGTGACGGTGGACGCCGCCGAAGCCACCAAAAGATACGGCGTGGCCGTCAAGTGTGCCACCATCACCCCCAACGCCCAGCGGGTGGAGGAGTACAAGCTGAGCAAGATGTGGCCCTCCCCCAACGGCACCATCCGCGCCCTGCTGGACGGCACGGTGTTCCGCGCCCCCATCGTGGTCAAGGGCATCGAGCCCTGCGTGAAGAACTGGAAGAAGCCCATCACCCTCGCCCGCCACGCCTACGGCGATGTGTACAAAAACAGCGAGCTGGTCATCCCCGGCCCCGGCAAGGTGGAGCTGGTCTACACCGCCGAGGACGGCACGGAGACCCGGGCGCTGGTGCACGACTTCAAGGGCCCCGGCATCGCCCAGGGCATGCACAACCTGAACGCCTCCATCGAGAGCTTTGCCCGCTCCTGCTTCGAGTACGCCCTGGCCACCCGGCAGGATCTGTGGTTCGCCACCAAGGACACCATCTCCAAGAAGTATGACCACACCTTCAAGGACATCTTTGCCGACATCTTCGCCGCGGAGTATCAGGCCAAGTTTGACGCGGCGGGGATCACCTACTTCTACACCCTGATCGACGACGCCGTGGCCCGGGTCATGAAGGCCGAGGGCGGCTTTATCTGGGCCTGCAAGAACTACGACGGCGACGTGATGAGCGATATGGTCTCCTCCGCCTTCGGCTCGCTGGCCATGATGACCTCCGTGCTTGTCTCCCCCCACGGCTACTTTGAGTATGAGGCCGCCCATGGCACCGTCCAGCGCCACTACTATAAGCACCTGAAGGGCGAGGAGACCTCCACCAACTCGGTGGCCACCATCTTCGCCTGGAGCGGCGCGCTGCGCAAGCGGGGCGAGCTGGACGCCATCCCCGCCCTGGTGGACTTTGCCGACAGGCTGGAGCGCTCCACCCTGGACACCATCGCCTCCGGCAAGATGACAAAGGATCTGGCCCTCATCACCACCCTGGAGGACGTCACCGTCCTCAACAGCCGGGACTTCATCCTCGCCATCCGGGAGATGCTGGAGCAGGCATAATTGGATCAAACGAAACAGCGCCCCATCTGTCA
>JAFVAS010000114.1 GCA_017480395.1 Oscillospiraceae bacterium
AGGGCCGGGATGTCGTAGTGAAACAGCTGCTCAAAGCAGATGTTGCGCTGCTCCGGTGTGAGCTCCTCCAGATAGCCATATTCCATGTTGCCGATCAGCTGGATTCGCTGTGACTCAAAGTGGTCAAAATACCCCACCAACTGCAGGCCAGGACGGTCCACGCTGTCCACATAGATTCTGATGTCCTGATAATTCTCCCCGCCGTAGACGACCTCCAGCGAAAATTCCTCTATGATACGCTCCAGGCGAACAAAATAGCGCTTGTCCATATGATTCCTCCCAAAACGACGAGATGATATGGTTCATTCCCTTTGCTAATAGTATAACGTCCCTTGCGGAATTTCGCAACTAAATTTCAATTCCGGCCATTCAAGCGCCGCCGCGCAAGTTTTTTGAAATTTGAGCAAAGATTCTCTTGCATTTTACTTGATAATCTGGTACAATAATCGCCGATGCGTAGTTCGCTGATATTAAGTAGCGAGGAGGTTTGGCTAATGGCTAAGTGCGAATTTTGTGATAAGGGCGTCAAGTTTGGTATTCAGGTGTCCCACTCTCATCGCCGCTCCAATCGGACCTGGAAGCCCAACGTGAAGCGCGTCAAGGCTATCGTGAATGGCACTCCCACTCATGTTTATGTCTGCACAAGATGCCTCCGTTCCGGTAAGGTCACCCGTGCGGTCTGATTTGCGAGGTTCTTCCCTTTCGCATCAGACTGATTTCACGAACAAATTACCCCGTACCAGATTTGGTGCGGGGATTTTGTTTTGTCCTCCCCTGTTCCAACGCAAGGAAAGCGACAAAAAAAGGAACCGCTTTGATGGCGGTTCCTTTGGCAGCGGGAGAAGGATTCGAACCCTCACATACAGAGTCAGAGTCTGCTGTGCTACCCTTACACAATCCCGCTGTGTTCAAACAACAATAGATATTATAACCTTCTTTTTCGATTTGTCAACCCCTTCTCCAAAAAAATAGCAATATCAAAAGAAAACATCTTCTCTCCGGGGCGAATGCTTTTCTTTTGTCCGATTTGATGCTACAATAGAGCAATCAAACTGCAATGGGAGCGGGTATATTATTATGACAAAGACAGAACAGCTCGCCGTGATCTATCAGACAAAATGCCGCGACTGCCGACGCTGTGCGCTTGCCCAGTACCGCCACAACCTGGTCTTTGGCGACGGAAACCCGGACAGGCAGATCATGCTGATCGGCGAGGGTCCTGGCGAACAGGAGGATCTGACCGGAATCCCCTTTGTGGGAAAGGCGGGACAGCTGCTGGATCAAATGCTGGACATCATCAATCTGACGCGGGAGGATTACTATATCTGCAACATCGTCAAGTGCCGTCCGCCCCAGAACCGGGACCCCCAAACTGTGGAGCAGGACGCCTGCATCCATTGGCTGAACCAGCAGATCCGCGTGGTCGAGCCCAAAATCGTCGTCTGCCTTGGGCGAATCGCCGCGTGCCGGATTATCCGGGACAACTACCGAATCACGCGGGAGCACGGGCGGTGGGAACAGCGCAACGGCGTTTGGCTCACCGCGATTTACCACCCCTCCGCCCTGCTCCGGGACGTGAGCAAACGGCCGGAAACCTTTGACGACCTGAAATCCATCCAGCAGAAAATCTGGGAAGTATTTCCCGAGCGTCAGTCCGAACCCTGGTAACGCTCCGCCCAGTTTTCAATGGGCGCATCATTCATGGTAAAGCGCACCTCATCCACTCCGTCCAACTGCGTGATCGAGTTTACGATTGCGCCGATGGACAGCTCGTATCGCTCCGTGGGCGAACAGATCAGCTCCATCGTCTCCCGATCCAAATCCACAGTGCACAGGCCGTCCAAAATGGAGACGATCTCCAGATGGCTGGCCCCCTGCAAAAACGGAAGCATATCCCGACCTGCGGGGCCATTGGTCAGCTGCTGGACAATTGCCTCGGCCTGCGCCAGGACAGAGCTGTCCGTCACCTCACACTCCCGTTCCTCCATACCGAGACCGCTGCCATCCGCCAGAGGGAAATACAGCTGAAATGTGAGCAGAATCGGGTCCTTGATCTCGCCGATCAGGATCAGGTCCTGCCGTGTCAGCAGATGACTTCCGGCGCCGGGCAGCTTTTTTCCGTCTACGGTGATGGAGACGGCATTGATTTCATCAAATTGCGTCATGGTCATCACGATGCAGTATTCTGCCTCGGTGAGCTGGATGTTGGTCAGCCGCTCCAGGTCCTCCGAGAGGTTCAGGCTGAGCACACCGCTTTCCAGAGACCAATCCATAACCTTGGTGCCCACGGGAAAGGTTCGGCTGTGTTCCTCGGGGAGATAGGATTCGGTCAGGAGAAGATCCAGCGCCTCCGCGATACTGATTGTCTCCCGTTCCACCCGCTCCGAGCGCAGCGCGGAACCCGACTCATTGACCGGAGAGGCATAATAGAAGTCCATCCCCTGGGTCTGACTGCTCTGCACCTGGGATGCGGCGCAGGCGGGCAGGAGCAGCGCAAGCATCAGAACAAGGGCGGCAAAGGTCTTTTTCATTGGGCCTCCTCCTCCCGCAGCAGCGGCAGCAAGACGGTAAAGCAGGTTCCGCCCTGGCTGCGCGAACGAACCGAGATCGATCCGCCGTTGACAATGACCGTATCCCGCACGATGGACAGACCGAGGCCGGTGCCGCCCGCCTGACGGGAACGGGCCTTGTCCACACGATAGAATCGGTCAAAGATCTTGGCCTGATCCTCCTCCGGGATACCGATGCCGGTGTCCTCGATCTCGACGCGCACGGCAGTCACCTGCCTTTGCGTCCGAATCCAGATCCGGCCGCCCTGGACGTTATATTTGATCGCATTTTCCACCAGGTTAAAGAGAACCTGATAGATCTCGTCCACACTGGAGTAGACGATGCAGTCCTCTGCCAGATCCAGGTGAATTTGTACGCTTTTTTGCTCCGCAAGGGGGATCAGCATATGCAGCGCGTCGGTCATGACATCGGACAGATCCACCGCCGTTCTGGGAGCAACATACCCGTTGTCCATCCGGGTCAGCGCCAGCAGTCGCTCGGTGATACGGGTCAGACGATCCGCCTCCGTGCCGATGTCCTGCACAAACTCCCGGACGGTCTCCACATCCATGCTCTCGTTCTGGACGATGGAGTCAGTCAGCAGCTTGATGGAGGCCAGCGGGGTCTTCAGCTCATGGGAGGCGTCGGACACAAAGCGTTTGCGCACCGCGTCCGTGCTCTCCAGCCGCTCGGTCAGATCGTTGAAGGCCATCGCAAGGGTGGCCAGCTCATCCCGGCCGGATACCTTGACCCGTGTGGAGTACTCCCCTGCCTGCAATTCGTCAATACCGGTGATCAGGCGGCTGATCCGCCGGGTCATGATGCGGGAGAGGAAAAAGCCGATCAGCAGTGCAAACACCAGCATGAGCAGCGACAGCCGCAGTTGGTTCTACTGGAGGCCGTTGATGACGATTCCCTGCTCACTGTCATACTCATAGAGATAGACCGCGCCGATGGTGGCGTTGCGGTACATGACCGGCGCGGCGCAGGAGCTCCGAAAGGCCCCGGCGCGGTAGTTGGAATAGAAGACGTCCCAGCCGTTCAGGGCCTGGGTGATCTCCTGGAGCAGGGCATAGCGCGGGTGTTCTTCGCTGATGCCCTCGGTGTCATAGAGCACAAGGCCGTCACAGTCGGTGATGATAATGCGGGACATGCGGTTCTCGTCCAGCATGGACATGACCTGACTCACGCCCTCCGCCGTCAGCTCCTCCAGCGGCGCAATGGTGGAGGAGATCAGCGACGCCTGGTTTTGCAGAGAGGTCTGCTTGGTGTGAAAGACCAGGTCCTGAGAGGTGTAGACGGGATAGAGATTCATGATAACCAGCGCGACCAGAATGAGGGCCAGGTAGGACATGGTGAACTTCATCTGTACGCTGCGCCAGATCGGTATTTTGGCCGATTTCTTCTCTGTTGTCTCCATCGTCTCCACCTCCTCTCATTTTTTCTTAAATTCAGCGCTTTTGCAGGTAGTAGCCCACGCCCCACTTGGTCAGGATCAGGGTCGGAGAGCCGGGATCGCGCTCCAGCTTCTCCCGCAGTCGGCGGACATGGACGTCCACGGTGCGGAAGTCGCCCTGGTACTCGTAGCCCCAAACCTGATCCAGCAGAGTCTCCCGGCTGTACACCCGACCCGGATTGCGCATCAACAGCTCCATCAGGTCGAACTCCTTGACCGTCAGCTCCACCTCTTCCCCGTCCTTCAGCGCAAGGCGACGGGCCAGATCCAGAGTGACATGGCCCGCGGAGAGCCGCTCAGATTGCCGCTCCTCCCCGGCGCTGGTCATGCCGGAGCGGCGCAGCAGTGCCCGGATCCGGGCCTTCAGCTCCAGGATATTGAAGGGCTTGGTGATATAATCGTCCGCGCCGGACTCCAGGCCGATGATCTTGTCCGCGTCCTCGCTGCGCGCCGTCAGCATGATGATGGGCACGTTGGAAAATTCCCGAATCCGGACGCAGGCTCGGAGTCCGTCGATCTTGGGCATCATGAGGTCCAGGATGATGAGGTCATAGTGGTTGTTCTTTGCCATCTCAACGGCCTGTTCGCCATCGTAGCCGGTGTCCACCTCGTAGCCCTCGTTCATCAGATTGAACCGTATTCCTTTTACGATGATCTGTTCATCGTCCACAACTAATATCTTCATGGCTGCTCCCTCCCGGTTCTTGCATGGGTGACATAAATCTGCTATACTAAATATGGATTGCGCATCTGAGTGAAGATTTTCACCGCGTTTTCCCGTTCAAAAGGAAAACAACCCCTTGATGCCACCCGTAAATCCATCTTACGATTTGCCGATACAGATAGTATAACATAAAAGGCAGGAGTTTCCTATGAAAAAAAAGCGTTTTCTTCCTTTCGTTTTAACGCTTGTTCTCGTCCTCTCCCTCTGTATCCCATCTGTCAGCGCGTTTCACTCCGATCTGGTGGATTCCATGTCGGTTCAGTCCCGCGCCGCCCTGCTGGTGGATATGGACACCGACCTTGTCATGTATGAGCAGAATGCCCACACCAAATCCTATCCCGCCAGCATCACCAAGGTGATGACCGCGCTGCTGGTACTGGAGGCGGTGGAGGATGGCCAGCTCGCCCTGGATCAGATGATTACCGCCGGAGAGAGCGCATGGCAGGGCCTGACGGAGGCGGAGGTGGGCCAGAAGATCCAGATTGGCGAGGAGATGAGCCTGGAGGATCTGCTCAACTGCATGATGGTTGCCTCCGCCAATGAGGCGGCCAACATCCTGGCCGCGACGGTCTCCGGCAGCATTGAGGCCTTTGTGGACCGAATGAACGAGCGCGCCACCGAGCTGGGCTGCGAGGGGACGCATTTTGCCAATCCCTCCGGCATGCCTGACGACAACCACTATTCCACCGCCTATGACCTCTATCTGATTGCCAAGGAGGCCATGACCCACGACCGGTTCCGCACCATTGTCAGCACCATTGAATACTATGTGGAGCCCACCAACATGACGGAGCGTCAGCGGCACTTCTTCAACACCAACGGACTGCTCTCCAACAAAAAATACGCCGGCTATTACTACGAAAACTGCATCGGCATCAAGACCGGCTCCACCACCGCCGCCGGATACTGCCTCCTCTCCGCCGCGGAAAAGGAGGGGCAAACCCTGATCTGCGTCCTGCTGGGCTGTGAGAACCCGAAGGACGAAAACGGTGAACCGCAGCGGCTGCAATTCTCCGAGAGCACCCGGCTGCTGGAGTGGGGCTTCAAGAATTTCAGCGTCCACACCATTCTGGACGCCACCGATCCCGTGGCGGAGATTCCCGTCACCCTCTCCTCTGAGTGCGACTATGTCTCCGTGATCGTGGACGGCACGCTGGAGGCACAGCTGCCTAAGGACATCACGGGAAATGACTTCGACTGGACAACCGAGCTCCCGGATTCCGTGGAGGCACCCATCTCCGCCGGGCAGAAGCTCGGCACCCTCACCCTCACCCTGGACGGAGAGGATTATGGCACGGTGGATCTGGTTGCCGTCAATGATGTGACCCGATCCGACCTGCTGGCCCTCCGGGAGGACGTTCTGCGGATCATCCAGAGCTGGCAGTTCCGCATCGCCGTCATCGCCGTCGTGGTGGTTGCTCTGGCTGTTGTCCTGCGCATCATTTACGTCAGGCATATGCGCCGTCTCTACGGCGACCGCCGCAAACGGGACTACCGTGGGAAACGGGATCAATCTTAATGACAAAAAGACTGGATTCTATGACAGAATCCAG
The DNA here is from genome assembly GCA_017480395.1 of Oscillospiraceae bacterium. Taxonomy (GTDB): domain Bacteria; phylum Bacillota; class Clostridia; order Oscillospirales; family Oscillospiraceae; genus UMGS1766. The sequence goes on from JAFVAS010000114.1 coordinate 6,284, forward strand.
TCTTTTTTTGCTTGCATTCAAAATGCGTGGCCAATGTCGGAGCGGAAGTGCATTTTTTCAAAGGAGATGGGCTTGGCCGAGGCATAGGCCGCCGCGATGGCGCTGTCCATGTCCGCGCCGGTGGCGGTGACACCCAGCACGCGTCCGCCATTGGTGACGATCTGGCCGTCTTGTTCGGCGGTTCCGGCGTGGAAGACTACGGCGTTCTCCACCTCATCCAGGCCGGAAATCGCCTTCCCCTTCTCGTAGGCGACGGGGTATCCGCCGGAGGCCAGCACCAGGCAGCAGGACGCGCCGGGCTTCCATTGGATTTCAATCTGATCCAGTGTGCCCGCAACGCAGGCCTCCAGAATGTCCATCAGGTCGGTCTCCAGCCGAATCAACAGCGCCTGGCACTCCGGGTCACCGAAGCGGGCGTTGTACTCCACCACCTTGGGGCCGGTGGGCGTCAGCATCAGGCCAAAATAGATGACCCCCTTGAAGGGTCGACCCTCCGCCTTGAGGGCGGCCATGGTGGGCTCAAAAATCTCCTTGACACAGCGCTGGGCGATCTCCGGCGTATAGGCGTCCACCGGAGAGATGGCGCCCATACCGCCGGTGTTCGGCCCCTGGTTGCCGTCATAGGCCCGCTTGTGATCCTGGGAGGCGGGCATGGGCACGACGTGTTCCCCGTCGGCAAAGGCCAGAACGGTCACCTCCGGGCCGGTCATGCACTCCTCGATGACAACGGTGTTGCCGGAGGCGCCGAATTTGCCGTCGGCCATCATCTCCCGGACGGCGGCGACCGCCTCCTCCACCGTGGCCGCAACGGTGACGCCCTTGCCCAGGGCCAGACCGTCGGCCTTGACCACGATGGGGGCGCCCTGGGTCAGGATATAGGCGATGGCCTCCTCCATGTCGGTGAAGGTAGCGTATTGCGCGGTGGGGATCTGATACTTGCGCATCAGCTCCTTGGAAAACGCCTTACTGGACTCGATGATTGCGGCATTTTTGCGGGGGCCAAAGGCGGGGATACCCGCCGCCTCCAGGGCGTCCACCATTCCCATGGCCAGGGGATCGTCCGGCGCGACCATGACGAAATCCATCCGGTTCTCCTTCGCCCAGGCGACCATCCCCTCCACATCGGTGGCCTTCACATCGACGCAGGTGGCAAGCTGCGCGATGCCGGCGTTGCCGGGGGCACAGTAGAGCTCGGTGACCCGGGGGCTTTTCGCCAGCGCCCATACGATGGCGTGCTCCCGCCCGCCGGAACCTACAACTAACACTCTCATGCACAACGCTCCTTTGTCTCTTGTCCTCAATGGTGGAACAGGCGCATCCCGGTGAAGGCCATGACCATATCGTGGTTGTCGGCGGCCTCGATGACGGCGTCGTCCCGGATGGAGCCGCCCGGCTCCGCCACATATTTGACGCCGGACTTGAAGGCCCGCTCGATGTTGTCCCCAAAGGGGAAGAAGGCGTCAGAGCCCAGGGCGACCTCCTGCATGGTGGCGATCCAGGCTTTCTTCTCCTCCGCCGTCAGCACCTCGGGCTTTTCCGTAAAGGTCTGCTGCCAGACGCCGTCGGCCAGCACATCCTCGTACTCGTCGGAGATATAGACGTCGATGGCGTTGTCCCGGGCGGGGCGGCGCACGTCCTCCCGCCAGGGCAGAGACAGCACCTTGGGGTGCTGCCGCAGCATCCAGTTGTCCGCCTTGCTGCCCGCCAGCCGGACACAGTGCACCCGGGACTGCTGCCCCGCGCCGACGCCGATGGTCTGACCGTTTTTGACATAGCAGACGGAGTTGGACTGGGTGTATTTCAGGGTGATCAGCGAGATCAGCAGGTCAATGCGCGCCTGCTCAGGCAGATCCTTATTCCTGGTGACGATGTTGGCAAACTGCCCGTCGTCCAGCTTGAAGAAGTTATGGCCCTGCTCAAACACTACGCCAAAAATCTCCCGGCGCTCCTGGGCCTTGGGCACATAACGCTCGTCGATCTGCACCACGCAGTAGTTGCCCTTTTTCTTCGTCTTAAG
>JAFVAS010000115.1 GCA_017480395.1 Oscillospiraceae bacterium
GTCGATGTCCAGGGCCTCGTTGGCGAACAGGGCGTCCAACTGGTGGTCAAAGGCCTCCACAATGGTGCTCATCAGCTCGCTGATCTTGCCCTTGGCCCCGTCGATGTTGGTGCCGGACACCCCGGCGGCATCCATCCGGTCATAGGCGTTGAGCAGCTTGAGGGTGGTGGGCAGATAATAGTTGAGGAACCGCCGGATCTGGCCCTTCTTCTCCGGGTGCTCAATGACGTGGGCAAAGATCTGGCCGGTGGTGTTCTCAATGCGGTCGATCTGGCGGGAGAGCAGCGGGTCCTGGATGCTCTCGTTCAGCCGGCGCATCTCGCTGATGGCGCGGTCCCGCTCCTGCCGCAGGGCCACGATTTCCGGGTCCTCGGGCTCGGCCTCGGGCTCCGGCTCCGCCTCGGGCTCTGGCACGTTGACGACGATCTTCTTATCCGGAAAGAGCTTCTTCCCGGCCAGGAACACCCCCACGGAGAGGGCGATCAGAATCAAATAGCCCACCGGCTTGTGAACGCGGAAAATCACGCCGCCCACAAACCAGACCGCGGCGATCAGATAGACCGGCACCACACTGCGCCGTTTTTTCAGTTGCTTCATACGCGCAATCCCGTCCTTTCGGAACGTATCGTAGTATAATTTATTGTACCGTCTAAAATAAAGACTGTCAAGGACAGCATCCCGCTTTTCCCCGGGGAAATGCGCCCCGCAATTGACATTTTATCCGGGATTGGATAGAATAGAATCATCCCCCAATCTCTCGGAAAGGAGCTGCTTTTTATGGCAAAAGACAAGACCCGGGAGGAGCTGGTCTGGAGCGACCGCAAGCGCACCTTCCTCGGGCTGCCCTGGTCCTTCACTCGCTACGCCCTCAGCGAGGAGGTGCTGTACATCACCCGGGGCCTCTTCACCACCACCGAGGATGAGATCCGGCTCTACCGCATCCTGGACGTCTCGCTGAAGCAGACCCTGGGACAGAAAATGCTGGGCGTCGGCTCCATCCATGTGTGCAGCTCCGACAAGACCATGGGCGACTTCACCATCCACTCCGTCAAGGATCCGGGGCAGGTCAAGCGCACCCTCTCCGACCTGGTGGAGAAGGAGCGCATGGCAAAGCGGGTGGCCAGCCGGGAGTATATCTCCGGCCACGACTTTGATGACGACGACGACTTCCACGACGGGTACGACGGCCACCCCTGATTCGGCGCGCCGACCATCCCACATCACTCTGACAGCAAAGGATTTTTTCGCACTATGATGACCCTTGACAGCTTTCGCTCCGCCCGCAACGTGCTTGCGGGCGTGATTCTGGAGACCAATCTGATCCACTCCCCCGCCTTCTCCTCCGCCTGCGGCAACAACGTCTACCTCAAGCCGGAGAACATGCAGGTCACGGGGGCCTATAAGATCCGCGGCGCGTACTATAAGATCAGCACCCTGTCCGACGCGGAAAAGCAGCGCGGCCTCATCACCGCCTCCGCCGGAAACCACGCCCAGGGCGTGGCCTACGCCGCCCAGAGGGCGGGGGTCAGGGCCACCGTGGTGATGCCCACCACTACCCCCATGCTCAAGGTGAACAACACCCAGGGCTATGGGGCGGAGGTCATCCTCCACGGCTCCACCTTCGACGACGCCGCCGCCCATGCCACCGCCCTCGCCGAGGAGAAGGGCATGACCTATATCGCCCCCTTCAACGACCTCACCGTCGCCACCGGCCAGGGCACCATCGCCTATGAGATCTTCCGCAACCTCCCCGACGTGGACGTCATTCTCGTCCCCATCGGCGGCGGCGGGCTGGCCGCCGGGGTGTCCACCCTGGCCAAGCAGCTCAACCCCCATGTCAAGGTCATTGGCGTGGAGCCCAGCGGCGCCGCCTCCATGAAGGCCTCCCTGGCGGCGGGCCATGTGGTCACGGTGGACCCCATCTCCACCATCGCCGACGGCGTGGCGGTCAAGACCCCCGGCGACCTGGTCTTCCCCTATGTGCGGGACAACATCGACGACATCCTCACCATCGACGATGACGAGCTGGTGGACGCCTTCCTGGACATGGCGGAGACCCACAAGATGATTGTGGAGAACGCCGGACTGCTCACCATCGCCGCCCTGGCCCATCTGGACTGTAAGGATCAGAACGTGGTCAGCATCCTCTCCGGCGGCAATATGGACGTCATCACCATGTCTTCCCTGATCCAGCACGGTCTGCTCCACCGGGGGCGCATCTTCACCTTCACGGTGCTGCTGCCCGACCGGCCCGGCGAGCTGCTCCGCATCGCGGAGATCCTGGCAAAGGAGAACGGCAACATCATCAAGCTGGAGCACAATCAGTTCGTCAACATCAACCGCCAGAGCGGCGTGGAGCTGACCGTCACCCTGGAGGCCTTTGGGCTTGTCCACAAGCGCGCCATCCTGGAAGCGCTGGGCAAGGCAGGCTACCGCGTGCACGAGGTGCAGACCGCCGGATTTTACAGCTGAGCGCCCTGCCTCCCGCCCGCGGGCGGGAGGCAGCTATCGAAAAGCGGCGAACCGCGCCCATGGCCCGTTTCGGGGAGTGCCATGCCGGAACAACCGGACGTCCGGGCGCGGCCCGGGGGCATTTTGCCCCATCCGCAGACCATACTATGCCCCGGTAGTTGTCCCCTGTGCCCGATTCCTGTCCTCCAGTTTACCGCAGGAATATGTCCAAACGACAAACAGAATCTAAAATTTCTCTTTAAAGAAGGGTCTTCTATGATTAAAATCGCCCCCTCCATCCTCTCCGCCAACTTCACCCGCCTGGGCAGCGAGCTGGACAGCGTCGCCTCTGCCGACCTGATCCACTTCGACGTCATGGACGGCAATTTCGTCCCCAACCTCTCCTTCGGCCTGCCGGTGCTCAAGGATGTGCGGGCCTACACCGACGCCATTTTGGATGTCCACCTGATGATCGACAAGCCGGAGCGCTATATCGAGGACTTTGCCAGGGCCGGGGCCGACCTGCTCTCCGTCCACCTGGAGGCGGACAACCCCCGGGGCATCCGCCGGGCGCTGGACGCCATGGGGGCCAACGGGGTGAAGAAGGCGGTGGCCCTGCGCCCCATCACCGATCCCCGGGCCATCCTCCCCTATCTGGAGGAGCTGGATCTGGTGCTGGTCATGACGGTGGAGCCGGGCTTTGGCGGTCAGGCCTTTCTGGAGTCCCAGCTGGACACCATCCGGGCCGTCCGCACGCTGATCGACACCTATCACCCCGGCTGTGACCTGGAGGTGGACGGCGGCATCAATGAGGCTACCGCCCGACGCGCCGTGGAGGCGGGGGCCAACGTGCTGGTGGCGGGCAGCGCCGTCTTCGGCAAGGCCGACCGCGCCGCCGCCATCGCCGCCCTGCGGGGCTGAGAGGAGGCAGCGAGATGCAGTATCTTCCCCCCGCGATGGAGAAGCTGACGGAGCAGTTCGCCCGTCTGCCCGGCATCGGCAGCAAGAGTGCCCAGCGCCTGGCCTTCCACGTCCTCTCCCTGCCCCGGGAGCAATGCGCCGAATTCGCCCAGGCCATCCTGGACGCCAAGGACAAGGTGCACACCTGTCCCTCCTGTCAGAATCTGACCGAGGGGGACGGCCCCTGCGCCATCTGCTCCAGCTTCAAACGGGACAAGGGCGTCATCTGCGTGGTGGCGGAGCCCAAGGACGTCATCGCCATGGAGCGCGGCGGCGAGTACAACGGCCTCTATCACGTCCTCCACGGCGTCATCTCCCCGATGAACCGGGTGGGGCCCGACGACCTGAAGATCTCCCCCCTGGTGGAGCGGGTGGCCGCCGGCGGCGTCAGCGAGGTCATTATGGCCACCAACCCCGACACCGAGGGGGAGGCCACCGCCCTCTACCTCTCCCGGCTGCTGCGCCCCTTCGGGGTCAGGCTCACCCGCCTGGCCTATGGCATCCCGGTGGGCAGCCACCTGGAGTACGCCGACAACGCAACCCTCATGCGCGCCCTGGAGGGCAGACAGGAGATATAACGCAAAGTGCCGCCGGATCGGCGGCGTTTTGTGTGGGCAAAATATATTGTTTTTCAATAAATTTTTATTGACTTTTCGGCCTGGTTGTGCTATGCTGTCCCAAGAACGCAAAAGGAGGCGTCGTGAAATGAAGCAAAAGGAACTCTCCACGATCTTACAGGCGATCCTGATTCTCTGCCTGCTGGCGCTGCTGCTCCTGGGGGCGTGGGTGGTGCCCTCCATCGGGGCGGAGACCGCCGAGGGTGTCCCCTCGCTGGCCTGGCTCTTCTGGCCCGCCCTCATCGCCTTCTGGCTGACCTGTCTGCCGGTGGTGGCGGTGCTGGGCATCGTGTGGCAGCTCTCCAACGAGATCCGCCGGGACAACAGCTTCTCCACCGAAAATGCCCGGCGGCTGAAGTGGATCAGCGTCCTGGCCCTGGGGGATACGGCGGCCTATCTGGTCTCCGCCGTGGTGCTGATGGCCCTGAACGCCCTTCACCCCGGCATCGCCCTGCTCTTTTTCGCCATCCTGCTCTTCGGCGTGGCCGTCGCCGTCATTGCGGCGCTGCTCTCCCACCTGGTGCGCAAGGCTGCGGACCTTCGGGCAGAGCAGGAGCTGACCATCTGAGGAGGGACAGGTATGATTATTGTCAATCTGGATGTCATGATGGCCAAGCGGAAGATCGGCCTCGGCGAGCTGGCGGAAAAGATCGGGCTGACCCAGGCCAACCTCTCCATCCTCAAGAACAACCACGCCAAGGCGGTGCGCTTCTCCACCCTGGACGCCATCTGCAAGGCGCTGGACTGCCAGCCCGGCGACCTGCTGGAGTGGGTGGATTCCCCCTCTGATCACCCGGAATAACCCGATCGAAGCAAATGAGGCATGGCCTATGGCCATGCCTCATTTTATCTAATCAGATCAGATTGTCTTACGCAGCGGGGTCCTCCGGCTCCACCGTCTCCTCGATCCTCACATCGCTGACATCCACATCGTCGGTCACGACGCCGGTGATGTCGTCCCGCTTGGCGCAGAAGGAGCACAGGCGGGTGCGGCCCGCGGCGATGGCCTGCTCCACCGTGCCGTAGGTCAGCTCTTCGCTGCGGTTGAGGGCCTGGCAGTCGTCATGGGTGTGGTAGACCTTGCCGAAGCGGGTCCAGTACACGTCGTCGGCAATGGCGGCCATCGCCGCCTGCTGCTGCTCCACAGACACCGGATTGAAGTCATAGCTGGCGACGCCGCCGATCAGCAGCGCGATGACCGCCACCACGGTGGCGATGACCTTGGTTCGCTTATCCAGGTTCTTGTTGGTGAGCAGCACGATGATGAAGGGCACAAAGGCGACCACACAGACCAAAACGCCCATGTTGTTCCACAGCCAGAACAGGAAGGGGTTCTTCTCCGAGGCGGGCCGGATGTGGTTGGCCTTCTTCCACAGCTGGGCACCGGCGATCACGCAGGCCAGATCCAGCACCAGGAAGAGGATCAGCTGCACCAGCGTGGACATGATCTTCAGATCCACCTTGCCCAGCGCCACCATCAGGGCCAGCACCTCAAAGACGATGGCGGCCACCCAGAGCACAACGGCGCCGATGCGCAGTCCGGTGGCGTTGCCCACCGGGGCGGCCGCGACCGGTTTCTTCTTGGAGCCGGCAGAGACTTCTTCGCCGGTGTCGGCGGAAACGATCTTTTTCTTTTTGGGTTCAGCCATAGTTGGATTCTCCTTTTCTCTTTCCCATTCGTTCCAAAACGCGGGATTTGTCTGTATTATAGGCCATCCGTCCGGGAAAAACAAGATGAATTTGCGCGCCGGGCGTCGAATTGACTTTGCGCTGTCTTTATTCTATAATGGATCAGATCAACTGCAAGGAGTCATTCGTCATGGATATGAACAGCATCCTGAGCACCATGCTCAGCAGCGACAGCATCCGCACCATCAGCCAGAGCACCGGTGCCTCCCAGAAGGAGGTAAAGACCGTCCTTGCCTCCGCCCTGCCCAGTCTGCTGAACGGCGCCGCCGACCAGGCCAACAACAGCCAGACCGCCGACGGCTTCGCCGGGGCGCTGGCCGACCACGCCCAGTCTGACACCCGGGATCTGGGCTCCTTCCTCTCCAACGTGGATTTGACCGACGGAGGCAAGATCATCTCCCACCTGCTGGGGACCAACACCAGCGCCGCCACCCAGCAGGCCGCCGACGCCTCCGGGCTGGACCCGGCCAAGGTTGCCAAGATTCTGGCCATCGCCGCCCCTCTGCTGATGAATCTGCTGGGCCAGCAGAGCAGTCAGTCCGCCAACAGCGGCAATTCCATCGGCAGCCTGATGAGCACCCTGGTGGGCGGCAGTGACATGGGGAGTCTGCTGTCCGGGCTGCTGGGCGGCTCCACCGGGAGCACAACCCAGACCACCGGAACCGGGAAGAAGAAAAAGAAGAAAAAGACCTCCTCCTCGGCCAAAAAGGAAGAGGGCGGCCTGCTGGATGCGCTGCTCGGCCTGCTCAAATAAACAACTGCCACAAAAACGCGAGGCACGTTCCACAACTGCGGAACCGTGTCTCGCGCTTTTCATCTGTTCATCGTTTCATCTTAAAGGCCGAACTTGCTCAGGTCCAGCCCGCCCGTGACCTGGGA
>JAFVAS010000116.1 GCA_017480395.1 Oscillospiraceae bacterium
CGTCGTCCGGGCGGGGGATCTTGTTCATACGCAGCAGCCGCTGGGTCATCAGCATAACCTGCTTCTTCTCCGCCTTGCCATAGCCCACCACCGCCTGCTTGACCTGCATGGGGGTGTACTCAAAGATGGGCACCCCCAGCTTCTCCGCCGCGAGGAGGATGACTCCCCGGCCATGGGCCACGGAGATGCCGGTGGTGATGTTGGTGTTGAAGAACAGCTCCTCTATGGCCATCTCGTCGGGCTGGAAGGTGTGGATCAGCTCCTCCATGTCGTTGGAGATCTGGTAGAGGCGGCTGGCAAGCGGAATCCCCGCCGGGGTGGTGATAGTGCCGTATTGGATCAGCGTATTCTGTTGTCGCTCCGCCCGGATGACGCCGAACCCGATGGTGGCGACGCCGGGGTCGATGCCCAGAATGACCATAGAATTCCCCCGAAATTACAGATACTCTATTTTAGCACATTTGTTCCAGTCTGTAAAGGGATATCCTCCGCAAAACCGACGCACAATACACAGAAAAACGAGAAAAACGGTGTCCGGCCAAAACCGGACACCGTATCACAGGTGAACATTCAGCGCGCCTTGGGATGGGCTTTGTTGTAGACATCCTTCAGCTTCTGGTTGACCAGCTGGGTATAGATCTGGGTGGAGGAGATATCCGAGTGGCCCAGCATCTCCTGAATGGAGCGCAGGTCGGCACCGTTGGCCAGCAAATGGGCCGCAAAGGAGTGGCGCAGGGTGTGGGGCGTGATGTCAGTCTTGATGCCCGCCTTCTCCTGATAGCCCTTGATGATCTTCCAAAAGCCCTGGCGGGACATGCGCTCCCCGTTCATGTTGACAAAGAGGGCGCGCTCCCCCTCCACCGCCAGCTGGGGGCGGACATTGCGCAGGTAATCGGAGATGGCCTTCACCGCCCCGGCGTACAGGGGGATGATGCGCTCCTTATTCTTGGAGGAGCAGCGGATGAAGCCGGCGGCCAGGTTGACGTGCTCCACATCCAGGGAGATCAGCTCGCTGACGCGGATGCCCGTGGCATAGAGCAGCTCCAGCATGGCGTGATCCCGATAACCCTTAGGGTCCACACATTGGGGCTGAGCCAGCAGCAGCTCCACCTCCTGATTGGAGAGGATCTGAGGCAGCTTGCGCTCCACCCGGACGGACTTGGCCTTCAGGGCGGGGTTTGCCTCCAGGCGCTCCGTCTTGACCAGCCAGCCGTAAAAGCACTTCAGCGAGGCCAGGGAGCGGGTCACCGTCGCCGCGGACTTCCCCTTTCCGGTCAGCCAGCGGCCATATTCCTCAATGGTCTCCGTCTCCACGTCCAGCAGATCGATGCCTTCGACCTCCAGATAACGGCTGAATTGAGTCAGGTCCCGCACATAGGAGCTGATCGTGTTGGCGGAAGACTTTTTCTCCGTGGTGAGGTAGGATTTAAATTCCTCCAGCAAATCCATCCGGGACCCTCCTTTCTTTCAAACATTCAATCAGAGAACGAGCATCGGCGCAAGCCACAGCTCGATACAGGCACAGATGACGGAACAGAGAACAGAAAACGCAAGCAAAACCAAAGGCAGCAGCGCGGACTGCGGATTGCCGCCGCTGCGGCTCTCCGCGAGCGCACGGGACATGCCCACGCAGCCCAAAAGGAGCAGCGGCACCACCGCAAATACAGCCACGCCCAGATAACCCGCCAGAAGGGGCAGCGAGGGCACCACGGGAAACAGCGCGGCAAAGGAAAACCCAAATACCACGCCCCGCAGCAGAAGCAGCAGCGGTATGCCAAACAGCCCAAGGGCAGACAGCCCGAGCAGAACCGCAACGGTCAGCCAGCGAAGATGCGACCAGGTCAGCGAGAGCAGCCGGGGAACACTCGGCGCGGCGGTGGAAAAGACCAGATCCGCGCAGGAATCCCGCGCACCAAACCGAAAGCAGAGCAGACAGCCCGCCAGCGTCCCGAAAAGAAACAGGAGGCTGAGCAGCACCGCAAAGCGGTTCAGGCTCCAGTCAAATTGTCTCCAGAGATAGAGTCTGCGCCGTGTCATTCCATCACCCCGGAGCAGACTATGCGGTGATCCCGGGAATTATGTCTCATATCACCATTTGGTGTTTTCCATAATTCTTTGTTTGGGTTTCCAAATAGATATCCAAACTACCCCCAGGACACTCTGCGACATATGAAGTATAATATCCTTTTTCTTGCATTTTCGCAAGCTTTTCCTGCAAAATATTATTTTTTTGTGGATTATGCCAAAATATTATGTCAAGTCCTTTATGTAAACTTTTGTTACCATTATTCACAGATTCGCAACATTTTGGGTCGCGTCCGATCAAAACGACAAAATATAGGGGGAGAAGCGCTTTTTCGACGCCTCTCCCCTTTTTCGCTTTTTTGGACCGCAAAAATCCGCTTTTTTGTCTATTTTTACTCAGCCAGTCCCGCACGGATCGCCTTGATGGCGATGGCGCACTCCAGGCGCTTGCGCTCCATTTCGCACCCCACATGGCTGGGCTGCGTTATGTCTCCGTTGACGTTGTAATTGGCCGCGCTGCACCCGCCGGAGCAGTAGAACTTGGCCCAGCAGCTGCCGCACTCCTTCCGGGTGTAGATATTCATCCCCGCAAACTTGGCCGAGAGCTCCAGATCAAAGCTCTCGTCATAGAGGTTGCCCAGCTTGAAGGCCTCGTTGCCCACAAACTGGTGGCAGGGATAGATGTCCCCGTCCGGGGTGATGCAGACATACTCGCTGCCCGCGCCGCAGCCGCGCATGCGCTTGATGACACAGGGCCCCTGCTCCAGATCGACGTTGAAGTGGAAGAAGTTGATCTCGGGATGGTCCACCAGGGCCCGGGCCAGAGTGTCATACTCCGCCTTGACCGTCTCCACCTCATCCTCAGTGATGGCGAAGGGATCGTCGGGCTTGCCCACCGCCGGCTCCACCGAGACGCCGCGTTCAAAGCCGAGGGAGGCGATGTGCAGCACGTCCTCGGCAAAGTCCAGGTTGTCCCGGGTGAAGGTGCCCCGGAGATAGAAGTCCTTGTCCCCCCGCTTCTCCACCAGCTTCTGAAACTTGGGGACGATCAGGTCATAGCTCCCCTTCCCGTTCGCGGTGGGACGGTGGGCGTCGTTGACGCAGGCCCGTCCATCCAGGGACAGGACGCAGTTGTCCATGGTCTCGTTGATGTAGGCGATGTTCTCCTCATTGAGCAGCACGCCGTTGGTGGTGATGGTGAAGCGGAAGCGCTTCCCCTTCTCCTCCTCGATGCTGCGGGCATACTTCACCGTCTCCTTCACGGTGTCCATGGCCATCAGCGGCTCTCCCCCGAAAAAGTCCACCTCGATGTTGCGGCGGATGCCGGAGCGCTGGATCACGAAGTCGATGGCCCGCTTCGCGGTCTCCACGCTCATAGTCTTCCGGCCCAGGCCGAAGTCGCCGGTGGAGGCGAAGCAGTATTTGCACCGCAGGTTGCAGTCATGGGACACATTGAGGCACAGCGCCTTCACCGGCGCGTTTTTCACCAGCGCCATCGCCGGGTTCACATAGTCGTCCCGCTCAAAGAGCAGGCCGTTCTCCTGCAGCTCCAGCAACTCCGCCCAGCACTCGTCCAGCTCCTCCGGGGCATACTCCCCCAGCTCGGATTTCACCTCATCGGGACAGCGCTCCGGCATACGGGGCAGGTTCTCGATCCGCCGCAGCAGGTCGAACATCATCTTATCCAGGACGTGCACCGCGCCGCTGTTGACATCGACGGCGATATAGCAGCCCAGGTTTTCAAAGGTATGTACCATCTCAGGCACCTCCGCAGAACAGCAGAAAGGGCGGGCGCAGGCCCACCCTTTCAAAAGCTGTGATGGTTGTGAATTACTTCTTGTGCTCGCACTTCTGGTTTGCCACGGTGCAAGAGGTCTTGCAGGCGGACTGGCAGGAAGTCTGGCACTCACCGCAGCCGCCGTGGGCGGCGCTGCTCTTCAGGGTGGCGCCGTTCAGCGTCTTCACATGCTTCAAGGGAAATCCCTCCTCATATATAGCTTTCTGTTGGAATTATAGCACATGCCATCGGATATTTCAATCATTTTTCTCATTTTTTCCGCAAAGCCGACAGCACGCCGCCGCCCACGCCGCCCAGCAGCGCCGCAATCAGGCGGCAGACCGCCGTCCCAGCGCTCCAGACGCCCCCGGAGCATACCCCGGCCAACAGGCAGATCAGTGCGAAGGCCGCGCCGACCCCCAGGCCCCAGACAAGGGGCAGCCGCTTGCGGCGCAGGCAGATGGCCAGCGACGCCACCAGCGCCCCCAGGAACAGGGCGATCTGCGCACCCCGCTCCAGACCCGCGGCGGACAGCGTCCCCCGCAGCGTCAGGGCAGAGCAGATCAGCCCCACCGCCAGCACCGCCGCCGCGCCGAGCAGCGCGGCGATGACCAGCAGCCGGACGACGCCGCCTCCGGCAAAATGAATCCGCTTCGTCTTCTTTCCCAAAGCAAAACCCTCCCCGCAAAAGCTTGTCAGTCAAGCCTATGCGGGAAGGGATTTTTTATCACATAGAAAAGTGGACAGGGCGATTCGCCTTATTTGGCGGCCTCCTCAGTCTGGGCGCCCTTGTTGGCGATGGCCCACTTCATCAGCTCGATGCGGACGCGGTCGGCGCCGGTCTCGATGACGATGGAATTCTCCTTGACATGGCAGATGGTGCCGACGATGCCGCCGATGGTGGTGACCTCATCCCCCACCGCCAGGGAGTCGCGCAGCTGCTGCGCTTCCTTCTTTTTCTTATTCTCCGGGCGGATGAGCATGAAGTAGAAAATGGCGATCAGCGCCACGACCATAATAACAGTTGTTAGCAAGACAATTACCTCCGATGGAGCCGCGATAGATGAAAACAAAAAGCGGCGAATTTCTATTATTGTATCTGTTTTTTTCGGGTTTGACAAGCCCTTTTTCTCATTTTGGGGCCCGCTGGGATAATTTTTCCGAATACTCCGCCCGGAAGGCAGCAAACTGTCCCGCGTCCAGGGCGTCCCGGATGCGCTGCATCAGCTCGTTGTAGAACCAAAGATTATGGGTCACCAGCAGCCGCATGGCCAGCATCTCCTCCGCCTTGACCAGGTGGCGCAGATAGGCCCGGGAATAGGCGCGGCAGGTGGGGCATTGGCACCCCGGGTCGATGGGCAGCGGATCGGTCTTGTACTTCTCATTTTTGATATTCATCGTGCCCCGCCAGGTGAACAGCTTGCCGTGGCGGGCGTTCCGGGCGGGCATGACACAGTCGAAGAAGTCCAC
>JAFVAS010000117.1 GCA_017480395.1 Oscillospiraceae bacterium
AGCCCGTACAGCCCACGGGTTGTTTCGACTCCATAATCTCCGCCACTCTTTTCAGCATAGCCCGGTCGGCGTCGGTGAGCGGCTTAAAGTCCTCGATCATCAGCCTTTGGTTCTCCATCAGCTGCTCCATCGTGGACATGCCCGAAAGCACCGTGACAACCCCATCGAGGCTGGCGGCGTAGCGCAGCGCCCATGCCGCAGGCGTCATGCTCGGATCCGCCGCTTCAAACAGCGCCTTGATCTCCGGATGACGGTCCACCTGTGCCAGGCTGCCGCCCTTCACCGGCTCCATAATAATGACTTGCTTTCCATGACGGCGGCAGGTCTCATAGGTATCCCACCCACCGCCGTTGGCATAGCGGCTATCGGTGAAGTGATCGAAATAGTTGGCCTGAATCTGCACGACCTCGATCTCCGGGTGCTCGGTCAGCAGTCTGTCTAAATCATTGGCTTTCCCGTGCCACGAAAAGCCAATATGCCTTGCCCGTCCGCTGGCCTTCAGTTCGCGCATAAAACGCCAGAAATCCTCTCGTTCGATCACGTGAAGGGATTCCTCGCCGCCGATGGCGTGCATCAGCTCCAGATCCATATAGTCCGTTCCCGCGTCGCGCAGTTCCTTCTCAAAGCCCTCCATCGCCAGCTTCCAGTTGTGGAGCGTCCCCTCGTAAAAATGGAGCTTTCCCACCAGGATGAAGCTCTCCCGGGGATAATACGGCGTGAGATATTTTCCGATCATCAGCTGGGAGTCAACGTAGTGCCACGCAGAGTCAAAGTAATTGATGCCATGGGACATGGCGTAGTCAAACATCTGCTTGATCTCTTCCTCAATATACTCGCCGTCCTGTCCCTCGGGCAGCCGCATACAGCCGAAGCCAAGCCGGGGCAGGGGCTTGTCAAACAAATTGGGCCGCTTCATTCCTCATTCCTCCACATCGTTGGGGATTTCCCGGAGCATCCTGGCCGGTACACCGCCCACGACACAGTTGTCCGGAATGTCCTTTGTCACCACCGCTCCCGCGGCGACAACCACATTGTTCCCGATAGTCACGCCGGGCAGAATAGTGCAGTTTCCGCCGATCCACACGTCGTTACCGATGGTCACGGGCCGCATATAGCCCAGATGGTTCCGGCGCCCCTTCGGGGAGAGGGGATGATTGACCGTGGTAATCAAAGTGCCCGGGCCGATCATCACATCGTGGCCGATATAAACTGGCCCGATGTCCAGAATGGTCACGTTGTAATTGGCCAGGAAGGTGTCCCCCACATGGATGTTCTTTCCGTTGTCGCAGTTGAACACGGGCAGCACCGTGGGGTTCGCCCCCACCGAGCCAAACAGCTCCCGGATCGCGGCCTCCCGCGCGTCATAATCGAGGACGCTGATGGCGTTCAGCTTCTGACACCCCTGCACCGCGTGGAGCTTCCGGGCGTCCACTTCCTCATCCCAAAAACTGTACTCCAGCCCGGCGTCCAGCTTCTCCACTTCCGTCATGATACTTCCCTCCTGAAAATGCTCACTGGATCACATGAGATCCATCTTGTCCCAGAGGATCGTTCCGTTTGCGTCCAGATATTCCTCATCCACATGGACGGCCTCGACTTTGCCGATGACCAATTCATGGGTTCCAGGCATCACAGAGTCCACCACGCTGCACTCGATGCTGACCGGGCAGTCCGTCAGGATCGGGGCGTTCACATACTTCGCATCCTCCCACTTGAGATCCAGGGCGGCGAACTTGTCCTCATCCCGTCCGGAACGGGAGCCCAGATAATTGTACTCCTTCCGGAAGGACTTGCGGGGCAGATTGATGACAAAGCAGCCGGTCTCCTTGACCATATGATGGGAAAACCGGGAGGGCACGATGCCCACCATCACCATCACCGGATCCAGGCTGGCGTTGGCGGCAAAGCCCACCACCAGGGCGTTGTTTCTGCCATTGCGGTCCCGGCAGGAGACGATGGTCTGAGGGACGGGCTGCATACACAGCACGGTGTTCGCGGCAAGCTTCTTCATATTGGACGACCTCCTGTTTGTTGTGTTACTGACAGAATAGCAGGTCCTTTCCGACATGTCAGCACCGCAATTTAAGAAAATAACTGGCAAATCTTAAGATTCTGTGTTATGCTCTGTTTGAAACCGGAGGTGGGATCCATGCGCAGGCAGAGCAACAGACTGTTGGAGCTGGCCATTGACAAGCTGGCAAAGGAATTCGGCGCCCTCGACCTGACCTTTCACCACATGGCCGACGGCCAGCCGGGGGACGTGACCTCCTACTGGCCCGGCGGAGAGAAGGAGGATATTCTGGTCTGTGTCTTTCGGGGAACACAGATTGAGGAGCCCTTTCACCGTCAGGACTTTTTCTTCATCAACTATGCCTACGAAAACAGCTATCAGGCCCTGTCCGCCCAATACGACAACCTCATCACCATCCGGGAGGACGAGTGCTATGTCAGCCAGCCCTACGGCGGCTACGCCCTGCGCTGCAACAGCGAGCAGCCCTCCATTATCATCGGCGTGCTGGTTCGGCGGGACGCCTTCTTCCGGGAATACCTGCCGCTGGTCTATGGGGACAGCGAATTGTTCCGTTTTTTTCTGGAGCCTCAGCGGAATCGCTTCTCCGAAGAATTCATTCATCTGTCCATGACCCGGGATCACGCGATGCGAAGCCTCCTGGAGCTGATGGTCCTGGAGTACGCCGACCGCAGGGAGGATACACAGGTCATTTTGAAGGCCCTGCTTCAGGCCCTCCTGGTGCAGATCGCCCGCCGATACCGGCTGACCACCCCAAGACCGCAGCCCCAAGGCCTAGCGGAACAGATCGTGCAGTATATCGACGCCCACTCCGCAGACGTCACGCTCCAGGATCTCGCCGCCCGGTTTTCCTACCACCCCAACTACATCTCTG
>JAFVAS010000118.1 GCA_017480395.1 Oscillospiraceae bacterium
CGAGGATGCCGCCCCCGCCGCATCCGCTGCCCCCGCTGAGGAGCCCGCCCCCGCTGAGGACGCCGCCCCCCCCGAGGCCGAGAGCTACACCATCGGCATCTGCCAGCTGGTGCAGCACGACGCGCTGGACGCCGCCACCCAGGGCTGTAAGGATGCCCTGACCGAGCGGCTGGGCGATGCCGTCACCTTCGACGAGCAGAACGCCGCCGGCGACCCCGCCACCTGCTCCACCATCGTCACCGGCTTTGTCTCCAACAACTATGACCTGATCATGGCCAACGCCACCCCCGCCCTCCAGGCCGCCGTCTCCGCCACCACGGAGATTCCGATCCTGGGCACCTCCGTCACCGACTACGGCACCGCCCTGGCCGATGAGAATCTGGATCCCGCTGCCGGCACCGGCATCAACGTCTCCGGCACCTCCGACGGCGTGAATGCCCAGCTGTACGCCGACCTGACCATGGAGCTGGTTCCCGAGGCCAAGAAGGTCTCCATCCTCTACTGCAACGCCGAGGCCAACTCCGTCCTCCAGTCCGCCAACTTCATCGAGGCCATGAAGACCTATAACGTGGAGTGCACCGAGTACACCTTCTCCGACTCCAACGACCTCCAGTCCGTCGTCACCGCCGCCATCGCCGACTGCGACGCCATGTACATCCCCACCGACAACACCGCCGCCTCCAACATGACCATCGTCAACAACGTCTGCGCTCCCGCCGGCATCCCCATCATCTGCGGCGAGGAGAACATGTGCGCCAACGGCGGTCTGGCCACCGTGTCCATCAGCTACTATGACATCGGCTACCTCTGCGGCGAGCAGGCCTATGAGATTCTGGTCAACGGCGCCGACGTCTCCACCCTGCCCATCGGCTACTCCGCCAACCCCGTGAAGGAGTACAATGCCGAGTACGCCGCCGCCATCAACTTCGAGATCCCCGAGGGCTTTGTCGCCATCGGCGAGTAAGTTGGACGGCCTCCAACAAAAATCGCAAAAATTTCATAAAAATACCGGCCAGGGCATTCCCCGGCCGGTATTTTTGTGCTATACTGTATGTTGGAGAGATATTATCTGACGGAGGAATCAACTATGATCGCTTACTTTACATCTCTGAACCCGCTTGCGCTGCTGCGGGCCTGTCCCGGCGGCATTGCGCAGGGTCTGGTCTGGGGCATCATGGCCTTGGGCGTCTACCTGACCTTCCGTATGCTGGACTTTGCCGACCTGAGCGTGGACGGCTCCATGGCCACCGGCGGCGCGGTCTGCATTATGCTGATTATGAACGGCTGGAACCCGGAGGCGGCGCTGCTGGTCTCCTTCCTGGCCGGACTGCTGGCCGGCATCATCACCGGCCTGCTGCACACGCTTTTGGGCATCCCCGCCATCCTGGCCGGCATCCTGACCCAGATCTCCCTCTACTCCATCAACCTGAACATTCTGGGCGGCAAGTCGAACCAGGCCATCAACGTCAACTCGGTGAGCCTGCGCATCACCTCCAATGCCAGCCTGCTGCCCCGCACCATCCTGCTGCTGGCCATCGTCTGCCTGGTCATTATCGGCATCCTGTACTGGTATCTCGGCACCGAGCACGGCTCCGCCCTGCGCGCCACCGGCAACAATCCCAACATGTCCCGGGCCCAGGGCATCAGCACCAAGATGATGACCGTCATCGCCCTGGCCCTCTCCAACGGCCTGGTGGCCCTCTCCGGCGGCATCCTGTCCCAGTATCAAGGCTTTGCCGACGTCAACATGGGCCGCGGCGCCATCGTCATCGGCCTGGCCGCCGTCATCATCGGCGAGGTGCTGGGAGAGGCCATCCTCGGCAAGCATCTGAACTTCTTCCTGCGGCTGGCCTTCGTGGTGGTCGGCGGCATCATCTACTACCTGGTCTACGTCTTTGTCCTCTGGCTCAAGTTCCCCGCCAACGACATGAAGCTGCTCACCGCCATCGTGGTGGCCATCTTCCTGGCCGTCCCCTATCTCCAGGGCCGCTCCAAGAGCTCCTTCTCCAAGGTGGCAAAGCGCAACGCCAAGAACGCAAAGGAGGGGAAATAAGATGCTGGAACTGCGTGAACTCTACAAGACCTTCAACCCGGGCACCATCACCGAAAAGCACGCCCTGAACGGCCTGTCCCTCAAGCTGGAGACCGGCGACTTCGTCACCGTCATCGGCGGCAACGGCGCGGGCAAGTCCACCATGCTCAACGCCATCGCCGGCGTCTGGCCGGTGGACAGCGGCGCAATTTTGATCGACGGCAAGGACGTCTCCGGTCTGCCGGAGCACAAGCGGGCCTCCTTCCTGGGCCGGGTGTTCCAGGATCCCATGACCGGCACCGCCGCCGACATGGAGATCATCGAGAATCTGGCCCTCGCCGCCCGGCGCGGCCAGCGGCGCACCCTGCGCTGGGGCGTAAAGAAGGCGGAGCAGGAGGAGTATCGGGAGCTGCTGAAGATCCTCGACCTCGGCCTGGAGGAGCGGCTCCACGCCAAGGTGGGCCTGCTCTCCGGCGGCCAGCGTCAGGCGCTGACCCTGCTGATGGCCACCCTGCGCAAGCCGGAGGTGCTGCTGCTGGACGAGCACACCGCCGCCCTGGACCCCAAGACCGCCGCTAAGGTGCTGGACGCCACCGACCGGATCGTCACCCGGGACAACCTGACCACCATCATGATCACCCACAACATGAAGGACGCCATTGCCCACGGCAACCGGCTCATCATGATGAACGAGGGCAGGATCATCCTGGACATCCGGGGCGAGGAAAAGACAAAGCTGACGGTGGAGGATCTGCTCCACCAGTTTGAGAAGGTCAGCGGCCAGGCCTTCGCCTCCGACAGCGCCATCCTCTCCTAACGAAACGCAAGCAAAATGGGTTGTGAATCACAGATTCACAACCCATTTTTCATGTCAATTTTCCCGTGCTCCGCCTCAAACTCCGCAATACGCTTTTTGATCATCTGCTCCAGCTCACGGTTTTTGGTGCGTCCCTCATACTCCGCGATGAATCCCAGCTTTTCCAAAAGCAGCGGGTTGACCCGCAGGGTATAGCGGCTCTTGTCCTCTTTCATCTCATCACCTCTGACGAAGTATTGACAAAATTTTAGCGTCATTTTATAATAAAGAGGAAGAATGACGCAATTTTGACGCAACCACAGGTGATATTATGCAAGATTATCAGGAACCCTATCTCATCCTTCTGACCTCCAGCACCGTGGCCCTCCAGGAGTTGGAGGCCCAGAATTACGGTCTGGCCAAGGAGGTTCTGCTCCGAGCCCAGCAGCAGGCGAAGGACGCCCTCCCCTTCGCTCCGAAGGGTCAGGTCTTTCCCGCTTGCCAAAGGGAGCCGGATGACATATAATAAAGGCGACAAATCCGATGAAATTGGAGGGTGTTCGCCATGCGCAAAACCAAGATCGTATGCACCATTGGCCCGGCCAGCGAGGACGAGGCCACCCTGACCCAGCTCTGTCAGGCGGGCATGAATGTGGCCCGGCTGAACTTCTCCCACGGCACCCACGGGGAGCACGCCCAGAAGATCGCCGCCATCAAGAAGGTGCGCCGTGCGCTGAACCTGCCCGTCGCCATCATGCTGGACACCAAGGGGCCGGAGTACCGCATCCGCACCTTCCGGGGCGGCAAGGCGGAGCTGCAGGACGGGGACACCTTCACCTTCACCACCCGCCCCGTGGAGGGGGACGCCACCCAAGTCTCCGTCAGCTACGAGGGGCTGGCCCGGGATCTGGAGGTGGGCGATCGGGTGCTGGTCAACAACGGCCTGCTGATTTTTGAGGTCACCGGCCTGACCGACACCGACGTGATCTGCCGGGTGATCTCCGGGGGCACCATCTCCGACCGCAAGAGCATGAGCTTCCCCAACAAGGTGCTGGGGCAGGCCTACCTCAGCGAGCAGGACAAGTCCGACCTGGCCTTTGGCATCACCCAGGACGTGGACTTCATCGCCTGCTCCTTCGTCTCCTGCAAGCAGGATCTGCTGGACATCCAGGATTTCCTCGCCGCCCACGGCAGAGACAACATCGAGCTCATCGCCAAGATCGAGAACCAGGCGGGCATCGACAACATCGAGGAAATCTGCGAGGCGTGCAGCGGCATCATGATCGGCCGGGGCGACATGGGGGTGGAGCTCCCCTTCGAGGTGCTGCCCGCCGTGCAGAAGCAGCTCATCACCAAGTGCCGCCTGCTGGGCAAACGGGTCATCACCGCCACCGAGATGCTGGAATCCATGATCCAGAACCCCCGCCCCAC